>CACXHM010000093.1 GCA_902767465.1 uncultured Bacteroidia bacterium | reverse complement strand
GACCGGCGGTTCGGGCAGCAAGACAAAGCGCGTGTTCACATTCACCGCTCCTGCAGCCGGAACGCTTACGGTTGTGAGTTCCAATACTGGCGGTGATCCTGCGAACCCTGCACGCAACGTTGCAGTCTGCGTCGGAGACGGAGCGGCCGTGGAGAAATCAGGAGGAGCGGGATCTGCGACACCGGACACCAACACCTTCGATATCACGGAAGCAGGCACCGTTTACATATATGGAACCGGAGCCCTGCGCTTCTATAAGATAGAATTCCACAGCAACTAGCTTTTTGATGAGCCGGACCTGACCGCCCGGCTCCTTCCCAATTCAAGACCAACATTATGAATTTCATCAACAAAGATTTCATGCTTCAGAGCAAAACCGCTCAGAAGCTTTATCATGAGCATGCAGAGCACATGCCCATCATAGACTATCATTGCCACCTCGTTCCACAGCAGATCGCTGAGAATATCCAGTTCCGCGACATCACTCAGCTCTGGCTGGTTGACGGACACTACGGAGACCACTACAAATGGCGCGCAATGCGCGGAAACGGTGTTCCGGAAGAGTACATTACCGGCGGAAAGCACAGTTCCTGGGAGACATTCGAGAAATGGGCGGAAACGGTGCCCTACACCCTTCGCAATCCCCTTTATCACTGGACCCACCTCGAACTCAGCCGCGTATTTGGTATCGACAAGCTCCTCAGCCCCAAAACCGCCCGCGAGATCTTCGAGGAGTGCAATGCCAAGCTTGCCACCGAAGAGTTCCGCGGCCAGGCCCTCATCCGTAAGTTCAACGTAAAGACCGTATGCACCACCGACGACCCTGCCGATGATCTCCGCTGGCACAAGATGATAGCCGAACATCCTTTCGGCACCAAGGTGGTTCCCGCGTGGCGGCCCGACAAGGCGATGGCAATCGAGGACCCCAAGTCATATAAAGAATATCTGGCCAAACTCGGAGAAGCCGCAGGTATGGAAATCGACTCTTATACCGACCTTGTGGAGGCCCTGCAGAAAAGGCACGATTTCTTTGCAGCAAATGGCTGCCGCCTGTCCGACCATGGGCTTGAAACTTTCTATGCCGCCGACTACAAGCAGATCGAAATCGAGGCTATCTTCAAGATGGTGCTCCTCGGCAAGCGTCCCTCGGAAAACGAGTTGAACAAGTTCCGCAGCGCCTTCCTGCACGATATGGCAGTGATGGATGCCGAGGCCGGATGGGCACAGCAGTTCCATGTCGGTGCCATCCGCAACAACAACTCGAAAATGTTCAACCTTATTGGCGCGGATACCGGTTATGACGCTATCCACGACCTGCCCACCGCCGCAGCAGGGCACAAGTTCTTCGACCGCCTCGCCGCCGAAGACAAACTCACCAAAACCATACTTTATTGCCTCAATCCCAAGGACAATGAGGTAATGATGACTATGGCGTACACCTTCAACGACGGCACATTCCCCGGCAAGATGCAGTTCGGATCCGGCTGGTGGTTTCTGGATCAGGAAGACGGCATGCGCAAGCAACTTAACGCCCTCTCTGCCCTTGGGCTCTTGAGTCGCTTCGTGGGAATGCTTACCGACAGTCGTTCTTTCATCAGCTACCCTCGCCACGAGTACTTCCGCAGAATCCTGTGCGACGTGCTTGGCAAAGACATCGAAGAAGGCCGCTTGCCTGCCTCTGAAATGGATTTCATCGGGCAGATGGTAGAAGATATCTGTTATAACAACGCAGACCGCTATTTCGGTTTTTAATTTATAGAGTATTTACCAGGCTCCCACCTGTGACTGGTCGGAGTTCCGGACCTGGAATGCTTTGTTCTCGGTAAGTTGCTGAATATCAATATTTTCCTTCTAAACTATCGGCGAATTTTGTCGATAGTTTTTGCGTTAATATCTGATTATCAGGGAATTACGGATTACGCCTTTAAATGTTGTAGCGGGTTAGAATGTTCATGTGGGCGTAGTTGTCCTGCACGGCGGGCGCCTTTCCGAAGACCAGCAGGTCGGTGAGCGCAGAGATTGCATCGCTGATCTGTTCGTCGGGCCTCTGGGCGATGAGGGCTGTAACCGTTCCGTCTCTCAGTGCTTCCAGGTTTGCTGAGAGACTGTCGAATCCTACTACCCTGCATTTGTGGTGGCGTTTCAGGAATGGCACAATGAGATGGATTCGGGAATTGTACATGGCAACGTAGCGGATGTCCGGATTCTCTGAGAAGAATTTTTCAAGAATTCCGTCAATCTCCTTCGGCTTGTTCGGGTCTATGAACACAAAATCAAGTTTGCAGGCAGGGTAATTCTCTTTTATGTAGTCGATAAAACCTTCCCTCCGGCTGATGGTGGGGTCGGAAAGCCCGAGTTTGTCGCGCTGAATGCGGATTACACCAATCTGCTTCACTTCTTGCGGCTCGCGCCCGTCAGTAAGAATGGATGCGCACAGATATCCGCTCTTGTATGGCGGCATGCCGAAATAAGCAAGATGCCCCTGTTCGTCTTCCGGTTTTGTGTCAATGAAAACATAGGGGACAGCGCTCTCCCGGAGCCTGGCGGTGAAGTCTGCAGTAGCATCTTTAAACATGGGAGGAAGCACTACTCCGGCAGGTTTCATTTCCATTGCAGTGTTGCATGCAGCTATGAAAGCGGATTCATCATACTGGTTGTAGTCTATCTTTCGGACTTCTATACCCATTTTGCCTGCAGTCTCAATCCCTTTGAGCAGACCAGGTTCCACGAGTTCCCAGAATTCTCCGGGAGCACTATGGGGAAGGATGACGGCCACTACTTTGGTTTCGTTGCGGGCAAGCAGTGAAGCATATATATTAGGCTCGTACCCCAATTCTTCTATAACCTTCATTATCTTGGCGTAGCTTTTTTTTGATACGCCTTCGCGATTGTGCAGCACCCGGTCAACGGTTCCCTTGGACAGGCCGGTATGCCTTGCAATGTCCTTGATGGTTACCTTTTCCTTGTTGTTCATAGCGTTTGGAATAACTTTTCAAATATAAGAATATTTTTCCCGTTACCGTGCACGGAAAATGCAGAAAAATGCTATTTTTGTAAAAAATAACCACTATGCCTAAAATCGTCACTTTTGGTGAAATAATGCTAAGGCTTGCGACTCCCGGGTATCTGCGTTTCTCGCAGACGGACACCCTTAATGCGACTTTTGGAGGAGGGGAGGCCAATGTGGCCGTGTCGCTTGCAAATTATGGCTGCGAAGCCGAATTCGTAACACGTTTTCCGGACAATGATATTGCCCGCGCTTGCATTGCCGATCTGCACAAACACGGAGTCGGCACAAAGTACTGCATCACAGGCGGTTCGCGTCTAGGAATATATTTCCTTGAAACCGGTGCCGTGGCACGTCCGAGCAAAGTCGTTTACGACCGTGCCCATTCCGCCATATCGGAGATTGAACCGGGAATGATAGACTGGGACAAGGTGCTGCAGGGTGCCGACTGGTTCCACTGGACCGGCATCACACCGGCAATCAGCCAGGGCGCAGCAGATGTGTGTCTGGAGGCCGTCAAAGCTGCAAACAGGCTCGGAGTAACCGTTTCGTGCGATCTGAACTACCGCAAAAACCTCTGGAAATACGGAAAGACAGCATCTGAAATAATGCCGGATCTGGTTGCCTGCAGCGACATCATTCTCGGAAACGAAGAAGATGCCGAAAAGGTGTTCGGCATCAAGCCCGAGGGTTTCGATGCGGCTGCAACCGGCGGACAGGTTGACCAGGGGCGTTTCCGCAGTGTCTGCGAGCAGCTTATGGCCCGTTTCCCGAGGGCGAAGAAGGTTATAATCACTCTCCGCGGAAGCATAAACGCCAATCACAACACATGGGGCGGAGTCCTTTGGGACGGTTCCAATTTATATGAATCCCCCCGCTACGACATTACCCACATCGTCGACCGGGTGGGCGGCGGAGACTCTTTCATGGGAGGACTTATCTATGGACTTCTCAACTTCGACGATGCCAAAGCCCTGAATTTTGCGGTGGCGGCATCTTGTCTTAAACATACGATTTATGGAGACTATAACCTTGTGAGCGTCGCCGAGGTGGAAAACCTCATGAAGGGCGACGGCTCCGGCAGGGTTTCACGATAAACAATAAAAACACTATAAAAATGAAAGAATTATCAGACATCGGCCTCATCGGCCTGGCAGTCATGGGCGAGAACCTCGTCCTCAACATGGAAAGCAAAGGCTTCCGCGTGAGCGTGTACAACCGTACCGTAGAGAAAGTCGACAAATTCATCGCAGGACGCGGCGCCGGCAAAAACTTCTACGGAGCCCACTCGCTTGAGGATCTCGTGGCATCGCTCAAGGCTCCCCGCAGGGTGTTCCTGATGGTAAAGGCGGGACAACCGGTCGATGATTTTATCGAAAAGCTCATTCCCCTTCTCGACAAGGGCGACATAATCATCGACGGCGGCAATTCACATTTCCCCGACACCGCACGCCGCACGGCATACGTTGAGAGCAAAGGCCTGCAATATATAGGAACCGGTGTTTCCGGCGGTGAAGAAGGCGCCCTCAAGGGCCCGTCCATGATGCCCGGCGGATCTCCCGCTGCATGGCCGCATGTAAAGCCGATTTTCCAGAGCATCTGCGCCAAGGTCGAAGGCGGGGTTCCCTGCTGCGACTGGGTAGGTGAAGGCGGTGCCGGCCATTTTGTGAAGATGGTTCACAACGGCATCGAATATGGCGACATCCAGCTCATCTGCGAGTGCTATCAGATCATGAAGGACTACCTCGGCATGACCAACGAAGAGATGCATGAGACATTCGCCGAGTGGAACAAGGGCGACCTCGACAGCTACCTGGTGGAAATCACCCGCGACATCCTTGCAAAGAAGGATGACGACGGCAAGTACGTTCTCGACTATATCCTCGACACCGCCGGCCAGAAGGGCACCGGCAAATGGACTGCAATCGCAGCTCTCGATCAGGGAGTTCCGCTCACGCTCATCGGCGAATCCGTGTTTGCACGCTGCCTCTCCGCCCAGAAAGAGGAGCGCGTCGCTGCCGCAAAGATCCTAGAAGGCCCCAAGCCCGCCAGGTTCACCGGCGACAGGGCCGCTTTCCTGGAAGATCTCCGCAAGGCTCTCTTCTCCGCAAAGGTTGTGTCCTACGCTCAGGGCTACGCTCTCATGCGTTCCGCAGCAAAGGAATACGGATGGAACCTGAACTATGGCGGAATCGCCCTCATGTGGAGGGGCGGATGCATCATCCGCAGCGTGTTCCTCGGCAAGATCAAAGAGGCGTTCGACAAGAATCCGGCCATTGCGAACCTGCTGCTGGACAGCTACTTCCAGGGCAAGCTCGCCGATGCTCAGAAGGGCTGGCGCAACGTTATCGCAAGCGCCGTGGTGAACGGCATCCCCGTCCCCTGCCTCTCTGCAGCTCTCGAGTACTATGACGGCTACCGCACCGAGCGTCTTCCCGCCAACCTGCTTCAGGCTCAGCGCGACTACTTTGGCGCCCACACCTATGAGCGCACCGACAAGCCCCGCGGCGAATTCTTCCATACCAACTGGACCGGAGAAGGTGGTGATACCGTTGCCGGCACTTACATAGCGTAAAATCATGAAGACAATAGGAAAATATTCATTCGGCGTGGGCGACCGTTTTGCCCGCGAAGGTGTCAACCAGCTTCGTGCGCTCATCGAGGCGGAAAAACGTTTCGGCGTGCATTTCGAACCGGTTTGGAACAAATCCAACCGCGAACACCAGATAATCGGAACCGAACCCGCCGAGACCCGTGCCGAGGCCGACGCCGCCGTGAAGGCCCTGAACTACAAGGGACAGTACTTCGTGGATGCCGACCATATCAACCTCACGAACGTCGACCGCTTCATCGAGGCGTCCGACTTCTTCACCATCGACGTCGCCGACTATATCGGAAAGACGGGAACCGTGGAAGAAAGGTTCCTTCCAGCCATCAAGGAGGCCGGTCGCATCTATCGCCACATCGCTTCCAAAAAGGGAGAGGGCAACTTCGTAACCGAGGTCTCCATGGATGAGGTGGATGAGGCACAGACTCCGGAAGAGCTCCGCTATATCCTCCGCGAGATCGCAAAGGAGAACATCCCAATCCAGACCATCGCCCCCAAGTTCACCGGCCGTTTCAACAAAGGCGTTGACTACCGCGGCGACCTGGAGCGCTTCGAGCGCGAGTTCGAACAGGATCTGCAGGTAATCGACGAGGCTGTAAAAGAATATGGCCTGCCCGCTAACCTCAAGCTCAGCATACACTCCGGGTCCGACAAGTTCAGCATCTATCCCATCATGGGACGCCTGATCCGCAAATATGACAAGGGCATCCATATAAAAACCGCAGGCACTACCTGGCTCGAAGAGAATATCGGTCTTGCCGTTGCGGATCCCGCAGCCCTTGATCTCGCGAAGAGGATTTATGTGAACGCCCTCGGCCGCATGGAAGAACTCACCGTTCCCTATGCTACGGTTATCGACGTCGATGTAGATAAACTCCCTTCGCCGGAAGAAGTGGCAAAATGGGATGCGCAGACCTATGCCCGCACCATGCGACACAACCAGGAAGATCCCCTCTACAATCCTTCTTTCCGCCAGCTCATACATGTGAGCTACAAGATTGCTGCGGAGCTTTCAGACGAGTTCATCCCTGCACTTGAAAAACATACAGATGTGATTGGCGAGCAGATTACCGCAAACCTTTGCGATCGTCATATCGCCAGGCTTTTCGCTAAATAATTATGGCTAAATACGATAAGCTGCAGGTGTTGGCAGAAATGGAGAGGACCGGAATTGTTCCGGTCTTCTACCATGCCGACCTGCAAACCGCAAAGCAGGTGTTGAAGGCCTGCTACGAAGGTGGAATCCGGGTCTTCGAGTTCGCCAATCGGGGAGATTTCGCCCAGGAAGTTTTTGGCGAGTTGGCTAAATATGCAGCAAAAGAACTTCCCGGAATGATTCTGGGAATTGGTTCGGTTGTGGATCCCGCCACCGCAGCCCTTTATATTCAGCTGGGCGCAAACTTTGTGGTAGGCCCCTGCTTCAATCCGGCGATCGCCCCTGTGTGCAACCGCAGGCGCATTCCCTATCTTCCGGGATGCGGCAGCGTGAGTGAGGTGGGTGCTGCGCAGGAGGCGGGTTGCGACGTATGCAAAGTGTTCCCGGGTGATGTCCTCGGACCGGCGTTTATCAAGGGCCTGCGCGCCCCTATGCCCTGGAGCAAGCTGATGGTCACGGGCGGCGTAAAACCCACCCGCGAAAACCTCGAAGCCTGGTTCAAGGCCGGCGTTACCTGTGTCGGCATGGGAAGCAACCTCTTCCCGAAGGATGTGATAGCTGCGGGGGACTGGAACAAGATTTCCGCCCTATGCAACGATGCGATTGGCATTATTGGTCAAATTAATTCGCAGTAGTTTGATTCGTGTTATATTGATATGTTGCAAGACTGAGCCTTGTTTCCAGATATGCTCTTATAGATATATTTGAATGCGCTATATTGAGATCAGAACAGGGAATAACACCACAGTAGTTCCTATCGATTGCTCTTTGTTTTTATTGTGTGTTACTCTTGATTCCTGTGGCAGGTCTTGGATTAGTGTCAGCACATCTGATCCTTATTCTTCCACGAGGTCAATTTGGCGCGATGAGTATCTCTCCGATCCCCGTGTTTTTATCCGTTTATTCAGTGATGAACAAATGCAAGTTTCTCCAAAAGAAACCGTTTCGATCGACGAAGTAATAATGGGTAAGTCTAAAATTGAAAGGTTTCGCGAATTGGAGTCAATACTAAAAGAGAGAGGCCTGATATGAAAGGATTTATTGTTACTGTTTCAGGGAAAACAGCTAAAATGGCTTTGCCTGATGGTAGCCTTGCTATAATACTGAGTAATAAATACATTTGTAGTGAGCATTTGCTTGAATGCTCGGGTATAGATAAGAATGGGAACATCCATAGTTGGTGTAAAGAACTTCTTGATGTCGGATCTTGCGCCACAATCGAGCTTGCAAATATCAATGATGCGGAAGTTTCAGAAGCTAAGATTCGTACTTTTCCAGATGAAAAAGAAGATAATAGATTATTGCTGGAGTACTATACTCGCCTTAAGGCAGAATTGGCCAACGATGGGTTAATTTAATCAAAGATTCATTATATAATTGATTATAATCAAATGATTTCCTTATGAGTACACAAACTAAACTGATGACCAACTGGCGCTGGTGGCTGTGCAGCCTGCTTTTCGTGGCTACCACCGTTAACTACCTCGACCGCCAGGTGCTGTCGCTCACTTACGAGAACTTCATCAAACCTGAGTTCCATTGGACCGACGACAATTACGGAACGATTACTGCCTTTTTCTCCATCTTTTATGCTATTGCCTGTCTTTTTGCCGGCAAGTTCGTGGACTGGATGGGAACGAAGAAGGGATACCTCATCGCCATCGGAGTATGGTCGGCGGGCGCCTGCCTGCATGCCGCCTGCGGCTGGGCCACGGCTCATATCACAGGTATAGGCAGTGTGGCGGCCATGCGTGCCGTAGAGGTGGGGAGCAATGCGGCTCTCGCCATCGCAACGACCTCGGTCTATCTGTTCCTTCTCTGCCGTGGCATACTGGCCCTTGGGGAGGCCGGCAACTTCCCGGCGGCCATCAAAGTGACTGCAGAATACTTCCCCAAGAAGGATCGCGCGTTCGCAACCTCCATTTTCAATGCCGGTGCCTCCGTGGGAGCCCTTGCAGCTCCGCTTTGCATCCCTCCGCTTGCAATGAAGTTCGGATGGGAACTTGCGTTCATCATCATAGGTGCCCTCGGTTTCATTTGGATGTTCTTTTGGGCATTCATGTATGACAAGCCCGAAAAGAGCAAACACGTGAACGAGGCTGAACTCGAATATATCCACCAGGATGATGCCGAAAAGGCGGAGGCCGCTTCTAAGGAAGATACGGGTGAAAAGCAGATTTCCCTTTGGAAGTGCTTCAGTTTCAAGCAGACATGGCAGTTTGTCATCGGTAAGTTCTTCACCGACGGCGTGTGGTGGTTCTTCCTTTTCTGGGCTCCTTCCTACTTCAGCAACCAGTTCAACGCTCCCGTCACCACTCCTCTGGGCCAGTGGCTCATCTTCACCCTGTATCTGATCGTGACAGTGGTTTCAATCGGAGGCGGGTATCTTCCCAAAATCTTCGTGGAGAAGAAGGGCATGCATCCGTATCCCGGCCGTATGCTCGCCATGCTGATCTTTGCATTCTTCCCGCTCTGCGCCCTGCTTGCACAGCCTCTCGGAATGCGCTTCAATTCCGCATGGATTCCTGCTATACTGATCGGCCTCGCAGCCGCCGGACACCAGGCCTGGAGCGCCAACCTCTTCAGCACCATCGGCGACATGTTCCCCAAGAGCGCCATTGCAACCGTAACCGGAATCGGCGCCATGGCAGGAGGCGTGGGGTCGATGTTCATCCAGAAGATAGCCGGCAAGCTCTTTACATATTCGGAGCAGATGGGCGACGCGTTTATCTTCCTGGGCTTCAGCGGCAAACCTGCCGGATATTTCATTGTATTCTGCTTCTGCGGCGTGGCTTACCTGATCGCGTGGGTAATTATGAAGAGCCTTGTACCCAAGTATAAGCCTATAGAGCTTTAGCGAAGCGAAAAAATTCTTATATTTGGCAGATATGAAGAAAATCGTACTGCCTCTGTTTTTTGCATTGTTCTGCGTCTTTTCCCTGAAGGCGCAGAACAATCCGTATGAGATAGATGATGAGTGCTACTCTTACTACTGCAAGGCGGAGGAACTGCTTGGCAAGCCCGGATTCCTTGAAATAAATGATGCGCTGCTGCGCACTGCCATTGCCAAGGACGACACCAAGTCGCAGACCCTGTATTATGTCGAGAGACTGAAGGATCTTACTTTCAGGTACAGGAGGGTGGAAAGCAGCAAAGAGATTGATGCCAAGGTTGAAATGTATGCCAATGAGTTGAGGGACGTAGCGCTGAATCTCGGATACAAACAATACTACTACTTTGCCTATGAACTCCAGCAGAACCATTATCACAACCATGGAATGTCTGTGCGTACCATGGAACTGGTAAAGGAAATGCAGGAATATGCAACGACGCATAACGACATCTATGGGCAATGGATGGGCTATCGGTACATGATTGCGCTCTACATCGACCAGGGCGACTACATTACTGCCAAAAAATATATATTCAAAGCTCTCGAAATCTACGAAAATACCGATGATCCGGTTGTAAAAAGGCAAAGTATCTGCCGCCTGTACTGCGATTTGTCGGATACTTATGTCATAGGTTCGGATTCGGTGCGGGTCAATGTGGGCAAGGCAATAAAATCGGCAAAAGTGCACATGGATACCCTGCGCTGTGAATATCACCTTGCCAAGATTGCCGCCTACGACAAAGATCTGGATGCCTATTACCGTCATCGGGACTACTGCATTTCAGACCCGATGCTTGGTACCATCAGCCGTACAGCCGCAAAACTTTTTGCTACCCTTGACTCCATCATAGGAGGGACGTTCGACTACGACACGGTAAAAGACCTGGCTTTCTCCAGGGTACGTGAGGTGAAGTATATCGCAAACGTAGCCGAGGTCTATGGATACAAAGACCAGGCGTTTGAAATAGAAAGGCTTCTGGTATGGAAATTCGAGGATTTGTTTGCAGACAGCAACCAGTCCAAACTTGCCGAATTGGATGCAAGGTTAGGTAACTATCGCTTGAATGCGGACCTGCGTGAAAAGGAAGCAGAAGTTAACAGGATACTCTCCAGGGTTACCCTCCTCATCAGTGCCCTTCTTTTGGGAATAATGATTTTCCTTATTTTCCATATCGGAACCCTGCGCAGAAACAACCGCAAACTCAAGGAAGCAAACGAAAGGGTTATGCTTGCCGACGCTGCCAAGACCCGGTTTGTCCAGAATATGAGCCATGAGGTGCGCACTCCGCTTAATGCCATTGTGGGTTTCAGCCAGCTGCTCAGCCTACCTGACGGCAGCTTCTCCGAAGAAGAAAAAGATGAATTTGCCGGACATATCGTAAACAATACCAAAATGCTTACGATGCTTCTGGACGATATCCTGAACACGTCGGCAATGGACTCGGGCAATTACCGTATCAGCTACGAAGAGGGAGAGTGCTCGTTCATGTGCAATGCAGCAATCAGCAGTGCGGAGCATCGGCTTCAGCCGGGCGTGCGCATGTATTATGAACCTCAGTTCGAAGGTTCCTTCACTTTCCGTACCGACCCGCGCCGCGTCCAGCAGATTATTATCAACCTGCTCACCAATGCCTGCAAGCACACCACCAAGGGAGAAATCAAGCTTGCCTGCTCGCTCGAAGAAAATCCGGGCGAAGTTACCTTCTCGGTTACGGACACAGGTCCAGGCGTGCCTGCCGATCAGGCAGAAAAGATATTCGAGCGTTTTGCAAAACTTAATGAATTCGTTCAGGGAACAGGCCTTGGACTGAGCATATGCCGCGATATTGCCGCCAAGATGGGCGGGCGCGTATGGCTCGACACGACCTACACGGGCGGCGGTGCGCGATTCGTATTTACCGTGCCGGTCAATCCTCCAGAACAAACAGCATAAAAACCTTTATTCTATATGACTCCTTTATACGCTCAAGATCACGATTATTCCAGGTACAATGTCCTGGCTGTCGATGACATTCCCCTGAATCTGCTGCTTGTGCAGAAGATGCTGTCCCGTTTTAATTTCCATTTGCGTACTGCTGCCAACGGGCAGTTGGCGCTCGATGCCGTGGAGCAGGAAAAACCAGATCTGATTCTGCTGGACCTGATGATGCCCGGCATCGACGGGTTCGAGGTTATCCGCAGACTGCGTGCAAATCCGGAAACGGCAGACATCCAGATTGTCATTCTCTCCGCCCTCAATTCCAACGAGGATGTGGTTAAAGGATTCAATGTGGGAGCGAACGATTTCATAATGAAACCGATAATCATGGAAAAGCTGCTTACCTGCGTCATTACCCAGATGCAGCTGGTGGAGGCGAAACATAAATAATACTATGCTGACAGAACTTCTTTTCATACATTGGCACGTTAATCCCGAGTTCTTTCATATCGGGCCCGTGCAGGTGCGCTGGTATGGATTGCTTTTCATTTCCGGCTTCATTCTCGGATGGTATATTTTCCGCTGGTTTTTCCGTCGCGAAGGAGTCAACGAGGCCCTTATGGATCCTCTGCTCTATACGCTGCTGATCTGCACCATCGTGGGTGCCCGTCTGGGACACTGTATCTTCTATCAGCCTGATTACTATTTTGGTTCATGGACCGGTTTCCTGGAGATTTTCATGCCGTGGAAGGGCGGACTTGCAAGCCATGGAGGAGCCATAGCCCTGCTCCTTGGCATGTGGTGGTTCTGCAGGCGTTACGGCCGTCAGGGGGGCTTCGACTTCCTTTGGATGCTCGACAGACTCTGCATTGCCGTGGCTTTCGCCGGATGCTTCATCCGCATAGGCAATCTCTTTAATTCCGAAATCTATGGCGATGTGACAACCCTCCCCTGGGGCTTTATTTTTGATCTTCGCGGAGAGACCGAACCCAAACATCCTACGCAATTATATGAAGCGCTGTCGTACCTGATCCTCGGCCTCTGGCTGATATGGAGGTACAAATATAAGCTTGAAAAAACCTGGAGGGGATTTTTCTTCGGAGCTTTCCTGATCGGATGCTTCGGTATGCGCTTTCTCATCGAGTTTATCAAAGAACCACAGGTGGAATTCGAGAACAGCATGGTGCTGGACATGGGACAGTGGCTCAGCATCCCGTTCATAGTGGCGGGCATATGTATTCTTATTTATTCCTATAGCAAGAAGATATCTTCTTTTGCCGAACCTCCGCTGCAAAAGAAACGCAAGTAAATGCACCGGACAGTCCTGATAGCAGTTTTTTTCCTGCTCTCCCTTCCTTCGGGGGCGCAGATTGTCAACCGACTCAAGGTCGACAAGGAGGTGTTTGAACTTTATGCGCAGCATAGGCTGGATATGTTCAATCCGGCAAACATCGCTTTTGCAGACTCCCTTTACAACACTGGCATCAAGCACGACAACTTCCGTTATAAATGCCTTGCCCGTTCCCTGCAGTTTCCGGCATATTATGCTATCGGGGAGTATGACAAAATGGATGAGGCGGTGGCTGAGATCAAGCGTCTGACTCACAACAAGCCTGATTGCAGGGCCTATCGTTTCGAAGTCCTGCATGAATATTGCCAGTATCTCATACGTTGCAACCGCGCTTCCGACGCAATGATTGAAGCACGTGCAATGGAAAGGAGCGCTAACAATACCAAGACCCCTGTCGGCCTGCTGTATGCTTACCGCATAATGGGCCTGATCCAGAGTTACCGCAGCAACTCCTGGCTGGCCATACGCAATTTCGAGAAGGCCGCTGCGTTCTGCAAAGAAGCGAAGGCCGAGCAGGAGCTCCCGTATCTGCTCATCCTTACCGCACAGGAGCAGGTGAAACTCGAAAAATTCGAAGATGCCGAAACAACCTGCTCCGAGGCTGAAAAATGGCAGGAGTTCATGCCGTCGATGCGCATCATGGTAAAGATGGTGAGGGCTTATCTTTACAACGCGCAGCAGAGATGGGACGAGTTCTGGTCTTGCTACGACGATCTCCTTGTCGATCCGCTCTACCGTATGCAGACAGACAGGGATACCCGTTATGGCATTGACGTCGCATATCTTCGTTCAAAAGGGCTTTTCGAAGAAGCCCTCGTCAAAGCCGATTCTCTCGGCATTGCCCGTGAACGGCACGCCCTCAAGCACGGTATCTTCGCACAAACCGGCAGGTTCGAAAATGCTTACGGCGAACTGGACTCCCTGATGATTGAAAAAGATTCCATCTACATCAAGGTTCAGAACGAGGACATGGCGATACTTGATGCCGAAATGAACAATGCCCAGTTGCGCCAGGCTGCGGAGCGCCTCAGGCATCAGAATCAGAATACCATCCTGCTCGGATTCCTGGTCATGTTTGCAATAGCTTTTATGGCCATACTTGTTTCGCAGTGGCAGTTGAGGCAGAACCTCGAAGAAATGCGTTCCAAGAACAGTCAGATGCTCATTGCCCGCCGCGCCTATCAGAAAGCACTCGATGCCAAAGAGGCCGAGAATGCAATGAAAGTTAAGATACTCCAGAACCGGAAATCCAATACGATCAAGTTATGAAACTGAAATTTTCCCTTCTCAAATACTATAAGAACGAGCTGACGGCTCTCCTGCTCTTCATTGTCGGGGGTACCCTCGGAATGCTCGGACTCATACAGAGGGTGCCGCTAGTGCTTGGCATCACCGGAATCGTGATTCTGGCTTCCGGACTATTCTATTACTGCCTGAGCTTTTCATCGGAAAGGGTTTACAAAAACTACTATAAAGACAGCTACGAAATCGAGCACGAGACCATTGAAGATGAAATCCGCAAGTCGATGGTATATCACCGTTATCAGGAGGCCGTTATCAACCGTTATGAATCCGCCTGCCGCGATCTCGGACTCAGTGAAGAGCAAAAAGATTGGCTGTTGACGCTTCTGATGGATGAAAAGAACAAGGTCGATGAAGAACTCAAGGCGCAGGGAGGAGGCCATATCTGATATGAAACGTACTTTTGCAATATTTTTGTGCCTGCTGCTTATAGCATGCCAGCACTACGACTACAGGGATGCTTCGGCACCCGTTGAAAAACGCGTCGATGACCTTCTTTCCCGAATGACCCTGGAAGAAAAGGTGGGGCAGATGAACCAGTTCTGCGGCATCGAGCATGTGCTTGCAACCGAGGAACTTCGTCGCAGCAAGACCGGCAATTACAATGTGGATGCATATTCTTTCTACAAGAATTTCAACACCGACTCTATCTGTGCCTGGACTGCGAAAGGGCTGATCGGGTCCTTTCTTCATGTGCACAATGCCGTTGAGGCGGACTCCCTGCAGGCCCTTGCCATGGGCAGCCGGCTGGGCATCCCTCTGGTTTTCGGCATAGATGCCATGCATGGCAACGCTTTCTGCATCGACAATACGGTTTATCCCACCGCCATCGGCCTTGCCGGAACCTTCGACAGGGCCCTTGCCCGTAAGATCGCCAGGCAGACTGCCCTCGAAATGCGTGCGAGCGGTATGCATTGGACTTTCGGCCCCGGAGTGGACCTGTCACGTGATCCCCGTTGGGGGCGCTGCGGGGAGACCTTCGGTGAGGACCCCTACCTGGTTGGCGAGATGGCTGCCGAAACAGTGAAAGGCTATAACGGTGACGGCGACAGGTCATCTGCCGTCCTCAGTACCATCAAGCATCTTGTCGGAGGGGGACAGAGCGTAAATGGTGCGAACGGTGCTTCTTCCGAGATTCCCGAGATCCAACTCAGGCAGCTCTTTTTCCCACCCTACGAAAAATGCATCCAGGCCGGAGCTTCAGCCATAATGCCCGCCCACAATGATATCAACGGCATCCCTTGTCACACCAACAAGTGGCTGCTGAATGATGTGGCGCGCGGCGAGTGGGGATTCGACGGATTCTATATCTCCGACTGGCTCGATCTTGAAAGACTGCCGGAAAGGCACGGAACGGCCGCCGATTACAAAGACGCTTTCCGTCAGGGGCTTGAGGCCGGTATCGACATGCACATGCACGGACAGAACTGGACCGAACTGGTGTGCGAACTGGTGCGGGAGGGAACGGTTCCCGAAAAGCGTATCGACGCTTCGGTACGAAGGATACTCAAGGCCAAATTCGAACTGGGGCTCTTCGAACATCCCTATTCCGGGGATTTCCCCGATACGAGGCTCTGCGAGGAGCATCGCGCAACCGCTCTGGACGCTGCCCGGGAAAGCATAGCCCTGCTGAAAAACGACGGTATCCTCCCGTTGGAAAGGGGGCGTTACCACAATGTGCTGGTGACAGGTGTAAATGCAGATAGCATGAACATCCTCGGCGACTGGTCATATCCGCAGAAGCGTGAAAACTATGTAACCATCCTCCAGGGGCTTCGCGAGGCGGATCCCGACTGCAATTTCCGTTACGTTGACGTCGGTTATACTCCAAAAGATATGGGCGACCAGGACATCACCGAGGCCGTCAGGGTGGCACAGTCATGTGATGCAGTTATTGCGGTGGTGGGCGATTTCATGCTGCGCGACACTCCCGGACAGACCGGAGGTGAGAATGTGGACAGGGCTGATGTCCGCCTTCCGGGGCGCCAGAGGGAGTTTATACAGAGACTTGCATCCCCCGGCAAACCTCTGATCCTGGTGATCGTGAGCTGCCGCCCGCTTGCACTTCGCAACGAAAATGCTCTTGCCTCGGCCCTGCTCTACGCCTGGGAACCCGGAATGTACGGAGGGACTGCAGTTGCGGAAATTATCTACGGAGATGTGAATCCTTCGGGACGTCTTCCCATGACCATGCCTTCTGATCCAGGACAGTCGGTCATGACCTACAACTACAAGCCTATGCTCATGCTGCATCCGTTCGTGGATGTCGGAAGCCGCCCGCTCTATGAATTCGGTTACGGGCTCAGTTATACTTCGTTCGAGTATTCCGATCCCGAACTTAGCTCGCCTTCAATAACAACTGATGGGACGGTGACCCTTAGCGTGAAGGTGCGCAATACCGGAAATCTTGCCGGCGACGAGGTTGTTCAGCTTTACGTGCGGGATCTGCTTGCGTCGGTTACACGTCCTGTCAAAGAATTGAAAAACTTTGAGAGGGTGCATTTGATGCCAGGAGAAGAGAAGACCGTGAGTTTCTATGTCGGTCCCGAATCGCTCGCTTTCGTGGGCGCGGACATGAAATGGACAGTGGAGCCCGGTGACTTCGAACTTCAGGTTGGAGGGTCCTCGCGCGATGTGGATCTGAAGAAAGTGGTTCTTCACGTAGAAAATCGTTAAATTTGCGTTCAAATTAGAATACAGATGGCAAATATTGAGTACAGTGAGCAGGAACAGATCCGTAGGGATTCGCTTGCGAAATTGAGAGAAATTGGAATTGAACCGTATCCGGCAGCACTATATCCGGTAAATGCAAGTGCGAAAGAGATAGCGGAGGGGTATGATCCCGAAAAAGGCAACTTTGCCGATGTCTGCATTGCGGGAAGGCTTATGAGCCGCCGTATCATGGGTGCAGCGTCCTTTGCCGAACTGCAGGACGAGAGCGGTCGCATCCAGATATATGTAAAACGCGACGAGATATGTCCGGGCGAAGACAAGACCATGTACAACACGGTCTGGAAGAAATTGATGGACATCGGGGATGTAGTTGGCGTAAAAGGCTACGCGTTCATAACCCAGACGGGGCAGCTCAGCATCCACGTAAAGGAACTCACCCTGTTGAGCAAATCGCTGCGGGTCCTCCCCATTGTAAAGGAAGTGGACGGAGTTGTGCACGATGCTTTCACCGATCCTGAACTTCGATACCGCCAGCGCTACGTGGACCTTATCGTGAATCCGCAGGTAAAAGACACTTTTATCAAGCGCGCCAAGATTATATCCACCATGCGGGAGTACTTTAACGAGGCCGGTTGCCTCGAGGTGGAGACACCTATCCTTCAGAGTATTCCGGGAGGTGCAACGGCCCGTCCGTTCATTACCCATCACAATGCCCTGGATATTCCGCTGTACCTCCGAATCGCTAACGAGCTCTACCTCAAGCGCTTGATTGTGGGCGGTTTCAACGGCGTCTATGAGTTTGCCAAGGACTTCCGCAACGAGGGGATGGACAAGACCCACAATCCGGAGTTTACGTGCATGGAGATATATGTCGCCTACAAGGACTATATCTGGATGATGGAGTTTGTGGAGAAGATGCTTGCAAAGATTTCACTTGCAGTGAACGGAGATACAAAAGTAAAGATAGGGGAGAATGAGGTGGATTTCGGAGGCACATACCGTCGCCTTCCAATTCTGGACGCCATCAAGGAATATGCCGGTGTTGACGTTTCCGGCATGAACGAAGACGAACTTCGCCAGACCTGCAAAGACCTTCACGTGGAGATAACCCCTTCCATGGGCAAGGGCAAACTGATAGATGCGATTTTCGGAGAGTATGCCGAAAAGAACCTTATTCAGCCCACATTCATCATAGACTATCCTGTTGAGATGAGCCCGCTTACAAAGCGCCATCGCAGCAATCCGGCACTCACCGAACGCTTCGAGCTGTTTGTGTGCGGAAAGGAATTGGCCAATGCATACAGCGAACTCAACGATCCCATCGATCAGCTGGAACGTTTCGAGGAGCAGGCAAGGCTGAAGAGCAAGGGCGACGACGAAGCGATGTTTATCGACTATGACTTTGTCCGTGCTCTCGAGTATGGCATGCCTCCCACTTCAGGCCTCGGAATGGGAATCGACAGGCTCACCATGTTCATGACCGGTCAGACAGCCATTCAGGATGTGCTTTTCTTCCCGCAGATGCGGCCCGAAAGCAAACCAACTGCAAAAGCCGACCATCCCGGCATCGCCATGCCGCAAGACTCTAACGCGAAATGAGACTGCAGATACCGTCCGGATACCGGCCGCTGTTGAATGCGCGTCAGACCGAGGGGGCCATCAAAGAGATCAAGGATTTCTTCCAGATGAACCTCGCTTCGGAACTGCGCCTGCGCCGTGTGACCGCTCCCCTGTTCGTGAAGCGGGGGATGGGTATCAACGACGACCTGAACGGAGTGGAACGTGCCGTGAGCTTCCCGGTGAAAGATATGGGGGGACAGGTTTGCGAGATAGTGCATTCGCTTGCAAAGTGGAAACGGCTCACCCTTGCACAGTACAATATAGAGCAGGGTTACGGGATTTATACCGACATGAACGCTATCAGGGCCGATGAGGAACTCGACAATGTCCACTCTCTTTATGTGGATCAGTGGGACTGGGAAAGGGTGATTGGTGTCGAAGAGCGCAACCCGGAATTCCTGAAAGACATAGTGCGAAGGATATGGTCTGCCATAGTGCGCACCGAATTCATGGTGTGCGAAAAGTATCCGGTCATCACCCCATGCCTGCCTGCGGAAATCAACTTCATTCACGCCGAACAACTCCGAAGGTTATATCCTGAGCTCTCCGCCAAGGAGAGGGAAGATGCGGCCTGCAGGAAGTGGGGCGCCGTATTCGTAGCCGGAATCGGCTGTGTGCTTGGAGACGGCCGGAAACATGACGGGCGTTCTGCCGACTACGACGACTGGAGCACTCCGGCGGTGTATGACGGTGAAATCCTGCCTGGGCTGAATGGGGATATTCTTGTATGGAATCCTGTTCTGCAACACAGCTTCGAACTTTCTTCAATGGGCATTCGCGTAGATCGGGACGCACTCCTTCGGCAGTTGGAGGCGTCCGGAGAAACGGCCAAGGCAGATCTTTTCTTTCATCGCGAGCTGCTTGCCGGAAGGCTCCCGCAGAGTATCGGCGGTGGCATCGGGCAGAGCCGGCTGTGCATGTTTTTCCTTCGCAAGGCACATATCGGTGAGATACAGGCCTCTGTATGGCCCGACGATATGATGGCGTCCTGTGCTGCCAACAACATTCCGCTGATATGAGTCCGGAGCTCATTACTTCTGCCCAGAACCCGAAACTGAAGCATCTGATGGCGCTTCAGGAGAAGTCGCGGCTTCGTCGCGAGGAAGGCGTTTTCGTGGTGGAGGGAAGACGCGAGCTGGAGCATTGCATTGCGGCCGGATTCGAAATCGATGCGGTTTTTATTTGTCCGGAGATATACGAAGGCGGGCAGACCTGCCCCCCTTCGGGACGTAACACCCGCTTCTTCCATTTGACAAAAGAACTGTACGAAAAGGTGGCATATCGAGGCGGCACGGAAGGGATTATCGCAGAGGTGCGTGCGCGCAATCTTAAATTGGAAGACCTTGCCCTTCCGGAGAATCCGTTGGTTATGGTGCTGGAGGGCGTTGAAAAACCGGGGAACCTGGGTGCGGTGCTTCGCAGTGCCGATGCCGCCGGGGCAGATGCCGTGCTCGTCTGTGATCCCCTGACCGACCTTTGGAATCCCAATCTCATCCGGGCCAGCATCGGTGCCGTTTTTACCGTGCCGGTGGTGTGCTGCTCTTCTGACGAAGCTATAGCGTATCTGAAATCCCGCAGCATCCGCATACTCACTGCCCAGCTGCAGGATTCATCCGCATATTACGATACGGATATGACCTGCGGCACGGCTATCGTTATGGGCACCGAGGCCACCGGGCTCACTCCTGTATGGCGCGAAGCAGCCGATGCGCATATCCTTATCCCCATGCGCGGCCGTTTGGATTCACTGAATGTCAGCGTCTCTGCCGCCATCCTTCTGTATGAGGCTGTACGCCAGCGCAGGTAGCATTATGAAAAACGCCGTTCAGATATGTCTGTGTTGTCTTGCGCTGCTGTTTTCATGCAGCAGGGACGACGCAGGACAGGATGCAGACGGGAGCCCAATGGGAGACTTGCACTATGCACTTTGGGACAATTCCCTGTGCCACGGATGGGAACCTGCTCACAGGATAGTATTTGCCCATTCCAAATACGATACGATAGTGCCTTTTGGCAACTATGAGTCTTTTGTCGCCG
>CACXHM010000092.1 GCA_902767465.1 uncultured Bacteroidia bacterium | reverse complement strand
TATTTTCGTTCCAACGTAAAACAAGCTGAAAAGAAAAGCGGAGAAAACCACGGACGGCAAGCCTAACAGAAGCGAAGCCTGAAACTCGTCTCTGCCAAGGATGTTTGCAACAAAAGATGCGATGGAAATCATGACAAAGAACACCAGCATAAAAAACGTGCTCCGCAGGGTCTTCCCCTCCGTGTCCGCATAGAAATTTCGTACCTCCTTCCTGAATAAAGAGAGATGATGGAGTCCAAAAACTGCAACGAACACGACCTCAAGAGCAAATATCACCCTTGCCAGCGAAAGTACGTTTTTGTTTCCATGGGTAAAAAAGGATGTCAGTGCCACAGCGAGTGCTGCCGCAAGCATTAATAGAACTCCCCGGCACGAAAACTTGTCTTTGGTCAGGATAACGACATAGAAATAAAATAATGGATACACGCTTAGGTTGCAAAACAGATAAACAACATCTATCCATCCATAGTGCCAGTCACCATTAAGGAAGTACCAGCTATGACAAAAGTACAAAAGCATGCAAACAAATACGAACAGCGTAAGAAAGCGCTGAGGGAGCATGGCTGTACGAAAATCTGCCGCATATATGATAAGCCACACAAGGCAGACCATAAACGGCAGGATTGAAAATAATATATAAAGATAATCCGTCACGGCGTGAATTCAAGGATATCTCCGGGCTGGCACTCAAGTTCCCGGCAGAGAGACTCGAGCGTGCTCAAGCGTATCGCCTTAGCCTTGCCGGTCTTGAGTATGGAAAGATTTGATGGCGTGATGCCGACACGCGCTGCCAGCTCGCCGGAACTCATTTTCCGGCGGGCAAGCATCACGTCTATATTAATCATTATCGGCATGACTATTTCTCCTTTGCGGGCTGCTCTTCAGGATTAACCGTATCTTTTTTCAGATATGAAGGGAGCTCCATCCCGGCCATTTTGAACAGGTCGTTGAGCGGAGGTACCGACTGCATCATCCCGGAAATAAAATTGGAAGTGGCCGTTTTGCCGTTAACCGAAGAACCGCCGTCCCAGACCGTTACCTTATCGATATTGATTCCCTTCACGGCCTCCACCTGGGTCTTTACGAGCTCGGGCAGTTTGTCTGCAATCATCATCAGCACCGCCTTCTGGGCATCACCCTCGGCCGCCGTTACAAGCTGGTTGAAACCCTGGGCCTGTTTGGTAAGTACCTCATACACACCACGTGCCTGAGCATCCATTTTAGCATAAATAGCATCAGCTTCACCTTTTGCCTTGCGGCGGATCTGTTCTGCCTCTGCTTCTGCCTCGATGATGGCTTTCTCCTTGTCGATCTGGGCAGCCACAACCACATTCGCCTGCTGGGTTGCCTTTTCGCGTTCCGCACGGGCAAGTTCAGCATCACGTTCGCTCTGATAGGCCTCTTCGAGAGCCTTCGCGGCCTGAACCTTTTCTGCCGCAACGGCAACGCGGTCGGCCTCTGCAGTCTTCTGGCGGCGCAAAGCATCAGAATTCGCGATCTCAATCTTTGCGTTGTTCTCACCCTTTACTGCATCGGCATCGGCAGCTGCAACATTGATACGGGTATCCTTGTCGGCCATGGCCTTTCCGGTTTCACCATAACGGTTCTGCTCGGCAACGCTCTTCTTTGCATCGTTGATAGCCTTTGCGGCAGCTTCTTTTCCGAGAGCCTCGATATAGCCGGACTCGTCTCTTATATCGGTTACGTTTACATTGATCAGCTTAAGTCCTATCTTACGAAGTTCCGCCTCAACATTGGTGGAAACATTTGCAAGGAACTTGTCACGGTCGGAATTGATTTCCTCGATATCCATTGTGGCTATCACAAGACGCAACTGACCGAAGAGAATATCGGTAGCAATACCCTGTATAGATGCCGTGGTCAGTCCGAGAAGGCGTTCTGCCGCATTGGTCATGTTCTCAGGTTCGGTGGAGATACCGACTGTGAAGCGGCAGGGAACGTCCACGCGGATATTCTGTTTGGACAGGGCATTGGTAAGATTGCATTCAATGCTGATAGGAGTCAGGTCGAGGAAGGCATAGTTCTGGAACACGGGCCAGATGAAAGCAGCGCCTCCGTGCACGCATTTGGCGGAACCATGACGACCTGTCTT
>CACXHM010000091.1 GCA_902767465.1 uncultured Bacteroidia bacterium | reverse complement strand
TATGGAGAGAACTATTTTGATTTCAAGTTCGCTCTGGAAGATCTTCTGAAACGGGATGTGGACTTAGTTGAATACAACGCTGTCAAAAATCCATATTTCAAGGAAGAACTTGACGAGACCAAACTTCTTATCTATGGACAGGCATCTTAAAGAAGAATCTGATGCTCAGACGTGCCATAGAACGGAATATCGGCATCATCGGAGAAGCTACCAACAAACTTTGAAAGATAATCCGGAGATCACCATTTCGCATTCCAAGGCTGTTATCGCCACAAGAAATCGCGTGATTCACGACTGTGGAAAATCGTTCATCAATGACCTTCCAAAACTAAAAGAAGAAGTAACGGCCCTGCTCGCGGATAATTCTTAAATCCCCGCCGGGGTCTCTAGACCAGCTCCCGGACGCGCTGCTCAAACTCGTCCTTGGGGCAAAGCGCCCGATTACGCATTTTGGCCCGATAGGTATAAACGGTGGACAGCGAGCATTTAAGGAAGGAAGCAATGTGCGGGCTCTCGTCAATCCCCAGCCGAATAGAGGCCAGAATGCGTATCTCTGTGGGCAGGGCGTTACCTGGCGTGCAGACAATACGGGCGTCTTCCTGAAGCAGGGCGTTCACCCCGGCCACAAAACCCGGGAAGATC
Source organism: uncultured Bacteroidia bacterium (assembly GCA_902767465.1). Classification (GTDB taxonomy): domain Bacteria; phylum Bacteroidota; class Bacteroidia; order Bacteroidales; family UBA932; genus Cryptobacteroides. Next base: position 5,665 of record CACXHM010000091.1, on the reverse strand, counting down.
CCCAGGAACGTTTGGTCAAAGATGCGGTAGAACTCCTTATAGTCTGCGTAGTTGGCAGCGTTCCGCAGTTCCTTCAGGAGGGCGTCCGTTCCCTGGTTACGGGCAATCTGCCGCAACTGATGCCGGTACTCCTCAATTTTATCCAGATACTTGGCACTCAAATCTATGTACCGGAAGACATAATTGTCCTTGATTTTATTGGCATTGGTAAGTGCTGAATTCACCTCCTCTAGCGCTTTGTTTGCTTTGCTCAGTTTGATGGCCTGGTTGTGCCGAATAACAAGTAACCAGAGGATAAAGAATGCAAAGATGACCAGGACTATAATAGCAATAACCTGGACGGTTTGTTTCTGGCGCTCGGCCCGCAATGCGGCCTCTACAATGATGTTCTGCGCACCCGATGAGCGGATAACCTGCGCCTGGAAGTCACCGGCGTACACGTTTCCCAAGTGTGCGCTGATATAGCGCCCGGCTCGCTCATAGTCCCTTTCTTTATACAAGGTCAATGCTAATTCATAGAGTGACAGGAAGTCTCTGTTGGGTGCCTTAAAGTCGTAGATGGCACTTTTGGCCAGCCAGGTTTGCTTGCTTTCATCATCTCCCTCCATGCCATACAACCGCGCCATATTATAAGCAATGGAAGTGAGTTGGTGATAATCGGTCTCCGCAGTATCGTTAAAACAGGCTTGGAAAATGCTTAGGGCGCGTTGTGTCTCTCCTTTGTCCCGAAGGCTTTGGGCCAGCAGTTTTCGGCCTTCATAGGATACGGTATCCTGGGCAATAAAGGCGTTCCTGTAGACATTGAGGCTATCCGAAAAGTCACGGTCTTTCTGAAGCGGGCGTGAAAAGCGGGACAGATTGGTAAAGATTTTGATACCTGTGCGCAGGTAATCTTGTGAGAGGCCGGCTTCCTGTACTTCCTTGGAATCGAGCGACTGAAAAAGCGCAAGGGCGCTTTCCTCGTAATGGGCGGTACCCAGCAAGTAGCACTTGTCAATGGTTGTCTTCAGGCTTTGTTTCTGGTTGCCGGCACGCTTTTCCATGATCGCGATATAGCGCCCGGCAGAATCTGCGCTGAAATGCAGGTATGACTGGAAAAGAGCGTTTGCGCTCTCCCAACTTCCAGATGACAAGCAGTTACGCAGGGAGTCATTTCTATGCTCAAACTCTTCCTGATAAAAAGCGCTTTCCTTAATAACCTGATCCAACTCCCGAAGTGCCGATTGTAAATGGGTTGGGGTACAGCTATAAAAGATAGCGCAAGCGGTTAGTATGATAGTGAAGTTCTTTCTCATAAGTACATAGGAATCGTTACCGAAGATACAAAGAAAAGGACAGGAAAACAAAAATAATAAAAGAGTTTTTGACTAGGAAGGCTCGTTTTTAGAGAAAATGCAGTATGGAAAAACTTATAAAACCGCTTAGATTTTTTTGATGGTGAATCACTCCTGACGAATTACTATTTACGTATTTCATGGCACTGTGAGGCTGTTTTTGTTTCCTAAAAGGACTATTATGTACACTTATAAATTCGTATTGGGGGGATGTTTTTGCGGTTTTTCTTTCCGAAATTTGTCTCAACCACAAGAGTTATCATAGCACTCGATAATATGAACAATCAAGAAAAAGAAGTTTACCTTAGTCCTACCAGCCTTTCACTGGAGCTTTCTGTGGAAAGTCTCATTTGTGATTCTGGCAATAAGAGCGATACGGATATCGAAGGATTAAATGAAATCCTTTACGAATGGTCAATTTAAAACAACGCGTCATGAAAACAACAGAAAAAGGTTTTTTTCTTACTCCGCTTACCACGGTGATTGCGTATAATGGGGAGCAAATGATTTGCGCATCCCCCCTGGATTCATTGAGTGGTCTTGAGCCATTGACTGAGGAATCTTACACATGGGATATATAAAAAAAGCAATATGAAAAAGTATTACATTTTTTTAATGTCTGTGGCCGCATTTAGCTTTGCCACACTTTCCTGTTCCAAAGAAGTTATCGATCCTTCGCAGCAGGAGCAGAATCAAAAGGAGGAAACCGCCAAGGAAGAGCCCAACAATGATGAGACGCCCGTTCCTGAAGGCATGATCCGCCTCACCTTTGGCGTTTCCCAAGAGGGTGACGTCCCCACGACCGACGAGGGCGATGCCCCCGCAACCGATGTGGGCGAAGACACCAAGACCTCCTGGGATGGCACCACCCATGCCTGGAGTACCGATGACAAGATTCGGATCATTGTTGGAGAAGGAGACGTCGAAGGCACCGACTATGTGGACGCAGAGGTCGTTGATGGGAAGGTTACTGCCAATGTTCCCGATGCCGAATACTATTACGCTGTGTACCCTACCACTGCAACGTATACCTTCACGGCTGCTGAGGGGAAAATAAGTATTACCTTTGGCCGAAATCAGGGAGGTACTTTTGAAGATGCCAACATCATGGTCGCCAAGACCAGCAAAGACGCTGCGCATTTCAGCTTTAAGAACATGACCAGTATCCTGAAGTTCACCACGGCAGTTGGTAGCCCTTACACAAAGATTGACTTCGCAGCCAATGATAAGGTAAGACTAAACGGTACAGTTTCTACAACCTTCCCTGCAGAATTTGCTGTGGAGGTAACGCCAGATTCTAAGAATGACGGTCAGATTATAAGTACCAATATCGGCGCGGATGGAACCTACTATTTGGCAGTTCTTCCTGGAACTACCCTTTCTAACGGCATCGGTTTTAAGGTCACAAAGAGTGGAGCGCAGAGCACGGGCTCGCTTTCAACATCCCCTCTTTCGATGGAAAGAAGCGTGGTACGTGCGCTCCCTGCAATTGATAACCTCATCCACGAATCGTGGTTCATCACAGAGACTGGAAGTGGTAAGAAAGATGGAACCTCATGGGATAATGCAGGTGATGCAGCAAGGTTAGTCCAACTCCTTTATCCAACGCAAACTCGTGACTCCGGCCAGGGTTTGACAGCCGCATGGCGTTTACACAAAGCAACAATCTATGTGGCCGCTGGCACATATAATATCCAGGCCGCAAACGGCGGTGCTACGTTAGCTCCTAGTTATAATACATCCACACTCACGGCAACCATTAAAGGTGGCTACCCAACAGGACTATCTGGAACCACAACTAGCGGGCAGGATGTAAATAATAATGCCACTGTTTTCCAATGTAATCAAACTGAAACATCTGATAGAATTTTTGCCTTTACTGATACATTTGCAGGGAACATTACTTTTGACGGTATTCAATTCCCTGCTAACGGAGCCTCTCGTGTCGTGGGCACAGTTTTATTCGTGAATAGTGCAAATGTAACGGGAACCATTCGATTCAATAATTGCTCCTTTACGAATTTTGTTCAGACTGGAACCATCAGTGGCGGTCCTGTTTATATTCAAAATACAGGCGAAGCCGCTAAAGTTTCATTCTCAGGATGCGAATTTTCCGGTAATCAATGTAATACTGGCGGTGCTGTATATATTAATACAAGTGTTAAAGGCATCGTTGAATTTAAGGATGGATGTACATTTAGTAATAACAAGGCCGCAAGTGGAGCTGGCGGAGGTTGTATTAGAGCAAGAGCGGGATCTCTTGTTGTCGATAATTGTTCCTTCGAGGGGTTAGGCATAGGAGATGGTAGCACGGTTACCGCAGGTAACGGTGGCGCAATACAGGCAGATGGTGCAACACTGGATGTTCGGGGCAGCAGGTTTAATAATTTCATGGTAACTACTTCTGGTGCAGCGATTTATGCTTCAAGTAACTCTTTTATAGCCAATTGCGTTTTCACCTCAAATAAGGCAAAAGGATCGAAAAATACTTCTGGTGGCATTATTTATGTTCACGATACGGGGAACATCCTTGTTGCTAATTCCACATTAAGTGGCTGTTCCTCAGGAGGAGATGACAGTGCGATATTTATCACTAATACCAAAGGTACAATTTATATTGTGAGTTCTACGATGTCGGATTGTACGACACAGATTATTTCACGCGGCGTAACGTATTTCCACATTTACAATTCTATTCTCCTGGGTGGAACGACACTTGCCGGAGGTGCGGATACTAATATTAAAAGATCCTATTCCATCTATGGGGATAAAATTTACACAACCGAGAACACAGCTTCAAGTTTAGGCGAATTTGCTTTGATCGCTTTTAATTCGACTAAAGGGGTGTATCCACTAAACGGAAGTTATTCTACTCAATATAGTGCCGGCATGACGGTTGAGCAGTTGCAGAATGAAACCTACAACATCACTCTCACCGACGACCAGAAGGCTCTCCTTGCCAAGGACCAGAAGGGCAATGACCGTACGGGAGGAACCATCATGGGTGCATACGTGAAGACAGAATAGACTTTTTTCGAACTCTTAAAAGGCGGTGGCGGATATTCTGACACCGCCTTTTAAAAATTAATAACTCATACTGCTCCTGATTTCGGCGGCTATTCCCTTGCCCAGAGAACCCGCCAAATCTATGCGGCTATTCTCCAGCGAGCCGGTTTTCGTCCGTATCGTCAGCACGTAGAATCTTATAAAAGTTCTTTGATTTTGATGGGGTCTTTTAAAGCCATATCCGCGTTACAATAGTGTGTAGTGCGGATTCTCGTTTTGATTTTTACTCATACCCGACTTATAATCGCGCATGCGCGTATGGGAAAAGGGATTTTTTCTTTCGAAATTTGCGATAGACAACAACACAAAAGCTATAACCCATGTCTTTCATGTTAAACAGATTGTTTTTACCGTTGGCCGTGGCCTTCGTGCTGTGCATCACGCCGGCACTGGCCCAAAACGGTTCGCTTCCGGTGACGGGAACGGTAAGGGACCAGAGCGGTGCTCCGTTGCCAGGCGCAACAGTGTCCGTAGAGGGGACAAGCACCGGAACTGTTACCGATGCCGCCGGAAAATTCTCTCTCAAAATCCCCGGGGAAGATGCCATCCTGGTGGCCGAATCCCTGGGATATAAGAGCGTAAAAATGAAGGTAGGAGCCCGCCGCAACTTCGACTTTGTCCTGGAGGAGGATACCGAGTTCCTGGACGAGGTGGTTGTTATTGGCTTCGGCGAGGCAAAGAAGGCCGACCTAACAGGTTCCGTAGCCGTGGTCAAGATGCAGGACGTGGAAAACACGGCCACCATCTCCGTAGACCAGGCCTTGCAGGGACGTGTGGCCGGTGCCGACATAATGAGCGTCTCCGGTGACCCTACGGAAGGAACTTCCATCCGCATCCGCGGCTCCCGTTCCATTACCGCCGGCAACGAGCCGCTCATCGTGGTGGATGGCGTGATGAATGCCGTCCAGGACCTGAGTGACCTCAATGCCTCCGACATCGAGTCCATCTCCGTGCTCAAGGACGCCTCGTCCACAGCCATTTACGGTTCCCAGGGCGCGAACGGCGTCATCATCGTCACCACCAAGCAGGGCACGCCCACGGCCTCCAAGCCCACGGTTACCCTGACCGCCAAGCTGGGGTTCTCTCAACTGGCCAGGGAGTTGGACTATATGAACGCGGCCGAGTTTGCCACCTACAACAACGACCGCATCGATTTTTCGAAATCGGCCCACGGGGACGTGTATCCCGTGACGCCCAGCTATACGCAGAAGTACGCAGACCCGGAGGCCCTGGGCGCCGGCACGGACTGGCTCAGGTCCATAACC
>CACXHM010000090.1 GCA_902767465.1 uncultured Bacteroidia bacterium | reverse complement strand
TTTAAGGGCGTCATTCTCCCAGCTGTTGAGGTCCTGGAAACGCAGGCTGAGAATTTCCTGTTCTGCAAGCAGGGCTGCGGCTTTCCCATCCCATTTCTGCATGTAAGCCTTGAGCGCTGTTTCCCGTCCGTTCCCATGCGGGATGCTTTCAAATTCAGCGAAGGCGGAAAGAGGATAGGTCTTGAATTCTTTCCGGAGAACCTCCGAGTCGCGTATGCTCCAAAGACAGTATTCGTAGTCGTTATGAAGGAGCGCAGGAATCAAGGATCCATAGACGGTCGATGTGACGTGCCAATCCCTGTGGTAGAATTCGGGGTTGTTTCCTGCTTTCAGTGTGGTTTCATTGGCTTTTATGAATTCGCTCCTGAGTTCGTCCGGCCAGTTCTGGAAGCTTGTCTTCAAGAAGAATTCCGCTATCGGTTCACCAAAAGCGATAATGTCCTTGTCTCTTGATGCGGTTTCGCTCTCCCTCAGTTTCCAATTTCCGGAAATCCGTACTTGGGCGAGTTTAACCGTGGCGTCATAATAATCCCAGGTGAGATGTTTCTGCTTTGCAGCCGATCGTATTTTTTCCAGCGCGGATTCCTGTGTTTTAGGTTTGTCGGCGCTTTGCGCAGAGTAGAACTCCTTCCACATGTCGGAAAGGACGTGTCCTTCCTTGTCTTTGACAGGTGATGATGCAGAAAAGATGAAAGCGGTCATGAGAGTGATTGCTATGGGCTTGAGCAGTTTCATATCGCTGGTTTTTCATTAAACAACGGCAGGGCTTCAGCCACCGTGAAGGCGCTTCCACCTATGTATATAAGAGGATTTGGCAAGTCTTGTGCCAAGATGAGAGCCTGCTGCACCGCCGACTGCACATCATCTCCGGTCATCCCCTCGTTTCCTGATACTCCCTCATCTGCGATCCTTTTCTCGTTCTCGGTCCTTCCCACATCTGCGATCATCTTCCCATCTGCGGCTACTCCCTCAACTTCGGCTTCTATCGGCAGTGTTACCGTAAGGTCTGGCCGCAGGGTGTGCAGCCGCCTGGCAAGTTCCGCAGCGGGGAGGGACCTCTGCCCCTGCGGTGCGGTTGCGATTATGCGGGTACCGGGGGGAATCAGCGGCGCAATGCCGCCAAGGTCCTTATCAGCCATCATGCCATAAACCATTACGATGCTGCGACCCTCGGACTGCAAGGCTTTCAGTTTGGCGAAGTTTTCTTTCAGGGCTGGGGGATTGTGGCCGATATCGCAGATGACCTCGGGTTTGTCACTCACACGCTCCCAGCGCCCCCGCAATCCGGTCACGGCCGCGGCATGACACAGTGATTTGACAATCGATTTTGTCTCTTCCGCAGGTACTGCTTCTGCGGACCGTCCTTGTTTTTGGCTGTTTTCCTGGAAGGTCCTGAGAAAATCTGCGGACCGTCCTTGTTTTTGGCTGTTTTCGTGGAAGGTCCCGGGAAAACCTGTAGGACCTTCCTTGTTTTCGGCCGTTTTCGTGGAAGGTCCCGGGAAATTCTGTAGGACCTTCCTTGTTTTCGGCCGTTTTCCTGGAAGGTCCAGGAAGATGTCAAGCGCGACCAGGGCAGTGTGGAGGTTCATATCCTGGCATGGACCGGTAAGATCCATAAGCGCGAGAAGTGCCTTTTCTGAAATAGCGTCTGGCTGCCCGTCGCCATGAATATCGCAATCCGGCAGACGCTCACCGCATGCATCAACCCCCGACTCTGGCAGACCGTCATCGCATGCATCAACCATTGAATCCGGCTGCACTTCGTCAGACATAAGGTGCAGAATCGGAATATCAGTAGCAAATGTCAAAGGCGCACCGACAGCGGATGCAACATCTTCGAAGACAGGCGCCGTCTCGCTATCTCGTGTACTCACAACAGCCGGTATGCCCGGCTTGAATATTCCGGCTTTTTCTCTTGCGATCTGCGCTCGGGTAGAGCCCAGCAACGCACAATGGTCCAGGCCGATGGATGTCACGACCGAGACTGCTGGAGTTATGATGTTGGTGCTGTCGAGCCTGCCACCGAGCCCTACTTCAATGACGGCAGCATCTACTTTCCGGCGGGCGAACCACCACAGTGCCATTCCGGTCGTAATCTCGAAAAAAGAAAGGCCTTCGAAGACGGACTCGTAATCTTCGAGAAATTCCCAGACTTCCTCCCTGGAAATCATCTCATATCCGTCTGCCTTTATGATTTTCATCCTTTCCCGGAAGTCCAGCAGGTGGGGCGATGTGTAGAGACCGACCAGGCCCTCGTGGCTTTGACCGTCCGATTGCTCCTGCACACCTCCTCCAGCTGCCAATGCCGCAGCCAGCATGCTGCACACGCTGCCCTTTCCGTTAGTCCCCGCCACGTGGATGCTGGGATATTGCTTCCAGGGGTGTCCCAGTGCCGCATCCAGGCGCTTCATCCCCTCCAAACCAGGTTTATATGTATTGCCGGTGAACCCAGCTGTCTGTACCGAGCGGAAACGCTCGAACAGAGCGGAAATCCGTTTCTGATACGATGCCGAATCAAAACACTTGCTCATATACCCCAAAATTAGCAATTTTTGGCAATATGGGGTGTTTTTCGTAACCTGTTATATGTCAGTCATTTGCTTATAAACCCTCGGCATACCACCGCCGAGGGTTTATAAGGAATATTCTGATATTCAAGAACTTGTAAAACACAGTAAATAATATTAGGAATTATTTCTATATTTGTACATCGATGAATATTCTAGAATCGACATTCATCATTGACGGAGAGCGTCAGGGAGTTACCCCGGCGCAGATATTGCGTGGGGTCAGCGTTTTCCGTCCTGGTGAGACCGAAGATGAGAAACAGACCGAAGCGATAGTGGACGAAACGGCCGAAGCTGATCTTAATCCGCTGGTAACGGATCCCCGTAAGGTGGAAAGGTATCTGTCTTCTGTTCTGACAACTCAGCGTATCGTGCCCATGAGTCACGCCGGTTCCTATACCAGGGGCAGAATCGCATGTGCGCTCGTGGATGCCGTATGGAAGATGGGGCATTTCCGCCTCGGCAACCTCGCGGTAGATGCCACATGGCGTTGGAACAGTAACTCCCTCGGCAACATGGCGGGTTTTTACCACTCTGTAGAAGCGGCAGGAGATTATCTGGATGCTCTCGGGGTAGGGCTTCGCGATACCGGGTTCAGTTTCGAGGCAACGGCTTGTGCTTTTGAGGCAACGGCCAGTCTGGGGCCATCTGCCGAAGAAGATGAACTGGTGAGGCTGCCGAATGCTGCCGCCAATCCATATATTGCTGCTGCCGGCATCCCGGCCTCCTTTCAGCCGGACGAATCTTCCTGGATAGTGTATATTCCCTTCGATTCTTCGTCTTACCGGCTCGGAGGGTCGCTCCTCGCACAAACTCTGGGCGCCAATCCTCCGCTCGCTCCGCAGATCGATGATGCCCCTTACTTCGTGGATTGTTTCGAAGTGGTCCGGGAGCTGGTTGAAGACGGCATTGTGATTGCCGGTGCCACGGTAGGGGAGGGCGGTCTGCTCTCTGCGCTCAAAGGGATGGCCACGTCGCGTACCGGGGCCGTGCTCGATCTTTCCGACCTGCGCCGTGCAGCGGGAGGCACCGACATTGTCAACCTGCTTTTTGCCGAGGTGCCTGGTGCGCTAATCCAGATTCGCGATATAGATTTTGATTATATAGATGCCGAACTCACCCTGCAGGACGTAGCATTCTATCCTCTCGGGCACCCTGTACAGAACGGTGGTGCGGTGAGGGTGAAGGCATCTGCAAGGACAGGCATACAAACCATACTTGAGTCCCTCGTGCAAAAGCAGGGGGGAGAAGGAGAAGACTGACAACCATGGGCAAACCCAAAATTTTTGTGCTGGACACGAATGTCCCGTTGCACGACCACAAAGCCATACGGCGTTTTCAAGACAACAACCTTGTGATTCCCATCGCCGTTGTGGAAGAACTCGACAAATTCAAAAAAGGGAACGACACATTGGCATACAACGCCAGACATTTCCTGAGGGATCTCGACAGAATCTCCAACGGAAAGACTTTCGGAAAAGAAGGGCTTCCGATAGGAAGCGGACTCGGCCTGATCAAGGTGGAACCGAACCATCCGTTTCCGGATGCACTGAAAAATCTTTTTATTGACGACATCCAGGATCATAGAATCCTTGCAACAGCCATCTGGGTCAGGGACAATCATCCGGGGACCTTCGTTGCCTTGGTAACAAAGGATGTGAACCTCAGGATGAAAGCCAAAGCCGCCGGAATGGAGGTCCAGGATTATCTGACCGACCGTGTGGACGAAGCGAAAATAGAAAATGCCAACAGTGAGGTGCAGTACTACACGCTGGCTCCGGAAGTTCTCCAGAATCTTGTTTACGGACAGGATAATGCAATAGAGTGGAAGTTCGTGGTGGACAAGGAACCGGAGGCCAACCAGCTGTTCAAATTCAGGTGGGACGGCGACAAGTCTGCCGAAACTGTTTGTGCAAGATATGATGCAGACCGTCGCAAGGTGGTGCTGGTGAGGAGCCGCAGCGCTTATGGCATCAAGCCCCGCAATGATGAGCAGAAAATGGCGCTGGATGCTCTCATGAACCCGAAAGTGAAGCTGGTAACGCTCACCGGTGGTGCCGGTACCGGAAAGACACTGCTTGCCCTTGCGGCCGCTCTGGAACAGGAAAACGACTTTGACCAGATATACATCTCCCGTCCGGCTGTAATTCTTGGTAATCAGGACATAGGATTCCTGCCAGGAGACAAAAACACCAAGATGACCCCGTTCCTCCAGCCGCTGATGGACAATCTGAACGTCATCAAGGGGCAGTTCCGTCCGTCTTCGCGGGAGGCTACCCATATCGAGGGACTTCTGAAAGACGAAAAGCTTGTGATAGAGCCGCTTGCATATATCCGCGGCCGCAGTCTGGGCAAGGCGTTTTTCATTATCGACGAGGCTCAGAATCTTACTCCTCTTGAGGTAAAAACCATAGTCACAAGAGCGGGTGAAGATACCAAGATAGTGCTTACGGGCGACATTTTCCAGATTGACCAGCCCTATCTTGACCAGTGGAGCAACGGACTTACCCATACCGGAGAAAAAATGGACGGACAGAAAATATTCCAGCACGTTTTCCTTCGGAAGGGCGAGCGTAGCGAGTTGTCCGAAATCGCTTCCAAACTTCTGTAAATCGCCGGGGGTGCCGACCTGTGTGCACTGCTCCGCAGAAAAAATGCTGCGCACTACAGACCGGTAGGCGCTTGTGGCATTTTGCATATAGAGGATTTTTTATTATCTTCGCGGCCGCTAAAAACAGGATATTATTAAAAACTGAAAGATAAAATGGCAGAAAAGAAAAAGAGAGTCTATCGCTTTGGCGGAAAAACCGCCGAAGGAGACGGATCCATGCGTGAACTCCTTGGAGGAAAGGGAGCAAATCTGGCGGAAATGAGCCGCCTGGGAATGCCGGTACCTGCCGGATTCACCATTACAACCGAGTGCTGTGCTGAGTACTATCAGCTCGGCGGAGGATATTCCGAAGAACTCAAGGCCGAGGTGGCCGAAGCCCTTGCAGCAACCGAAAAGCTGATGGGAAAACGCTTCGGAGATCCTTCCGATCCGCTCCTTGTGAGCTGCCGTTCCGGCGCCCGCAGTTCCATGCCCGGTATGATGGATACCATCCTCAATATCGGCCTCTGCTCCGCGACTCTCCCCGGAATGATTGCCAAGACCGGCAATCCCCGTTTTGTCTATGATGCATACAGGCGCCTCATCATGATGTATTCCGATGTCGTGATGGAAAAAGCAGAAGGTATCGAGCCCGAGGACGGACAAGGTATCCGTCAGCAGCTCGACCGCATGATGCAGGAACTCAAGGATGCCAAGGGCTACAAGTCCGACACCGATATCACCGCCGAGGAATTCAAGGACCTCTGCGACAAATTCAAGGCAAAAGTGAAAGAGGTACTCGGAGTCGATTTCCCCGACACTGCCGAGGCTCAGCTTTGGGGCTCCATCGGAGGAGTGTTCAAGAGCTGGAACGGCAAGCGTGCCATCGCATACCGCCGCATTGAGAAAATTCCCGATGACTGGGGTACGGCCGTGAACGTTCAGAGCATGGTGTTCGGTAACATGGGCAACACTTCCGCAACGGGAG
>CACXHM010000089.1 GCA_902767465.1 uncultured Bacteroidia bacterium | reverse complement strand
GGAGACGGGAGCGACGTCGGGCAACCTGAGTGTCCAGATAGACAAGCTGCAGCAGGCTGGGTATATCGAGGTGACGAAGGGATTCAAAGGGAAAATGCCGCAGACAGTCTGCAGCATTACGGATCGCGGGCGTGACGCTTTCGCTGCATATGTTGACGCACTCCGCAGTTACATTCACGGCAGATAATCCGCCCACCGTTCGCAACGGTCCAGCAAATGGACCGTTAGCCACACCCCGCATCAATATTCAGGAAAATTGTTTATCTTTGCACCGAATTAATTCGCAATACTTATGAATCTTAGAGACATCAAGAAGGACATTGACTACGTTCTCAGCGCCTTCATCGAGGACTGCACGGTATGTGTGGCAGTGAACCCTAAAACTGACGAAAAAGCTGTTTCCAACCTCATGGAAGAGGCGGTTGACCTCTACAATGAGCTTCGCGACAAAGTCGTTGCCAAGGTGGAAGGCTCCAAGAAGGCCTATTTCAATAATCTCCGCAAAGAGATTCTTGAGCGCACCGATGCCCTTTATGCCCGTTTGAGCAAGACCGTTGCCGAAGAGTCTGCCAAAGAGGCTCCGGCCGAAGCAAAAAAGGCTCCTGCCAAGAAGCCTGCGGCAAAGAAGGCCCCTGTAAAGAAAGAAGAGGCTGCTGCCGAAGAGGCACCCAAAGCCGCAGCGAAGCCTGCAGCCAAGAAAACCGCTGCAAAGAAGGCTCCTGCAAAAAAGGTTGAGGAATAGTACAAACCCGATAACATGAAATGAAGGCACCGGACAAGCGGTGCCTTTTTTCGTAACTAATTGCTATATTTGCAATCTATGACCAAAAGAATCGCAATCGCCATTCTGGCAGTTTTGATGCTTTGTTCGTGCAACCTGCTGAGTTCCCTGGTGCACGACGATCAGGTCGTGGCCAAGGCGGGAGGGCAGCGCCTGTATCTCTCGGAACTCAGAAAATATATCCCGGAAGGTTCATCTCCCGAGGATTCTGCCGCGCTTGCCATGCAGTTCATCAACTCCTGGGCGATGGAACATCTTTTCGAAAAAACCGCAGAATCGCGTCTGTCGAAAGATGAAAAGAACATGGACAAGGAACTTGAATCATACCGGAGGTCTTTACTGCGCTACCGCTACGAGCAGCGCTACATCAACGACCGCCTGGACACGCTCATCACACAGGCTCAGCTGGAAGAGTACCATCAAAGTCATAAAGAAGCGTTGGAACTGCCGAGGCCTGTCCTCAAAGTCCGGTTCATAGATATAATGTCCGATTCGCCGAACTATGTGGAAATTATGGCGAAACTGTCCTCCGAAGGAGGTCAGGAGCTGAAGGACCTGGACAGCCTTGCGCATGTTTCCGCTCTCCGTTATTTCGACAATTCATCCGTGTGGACAGATGCGGCAGTGCTTGCAAGGGAGTTCGGCACCGATTATGTGACAATGCTTTCGCATCTGAAAGACAATATGATTGTGTTTGAGTATTCCGATCGCGGGGAGACAAGGGCGGCATGGGTATCTGCCATTATCCGTAGCGGTCAGGCACCTTTGGAATACTGCGAATCTTCAATACGCGACAATATCCTCAGTGAACGTAAGCGTGATCTGCTTAACAATTTGGAACAAGACTTGCTTACAAATGCCCTGGAGAAAAAAGATTTCGTGATTTACAAGAATGAACAGAATAATTAAAATTGCAATATCGATTGCCGCTGCGGCCATTTGTTGTTCCGCAGCTGCGCAGAGATATAAGACCATCGACAAAAGCATTGCGGTAGTCGGGGGAGAGCTTATCACCATTTCCGATCTGGAGGGGGAAATCCAGATGATGCGTGCCCAGGGGCAGGCTTCCGACAGAACCACGCGCTGCCATCTTCTGGAAGAGATGATGCAAAGCAAACTCTTCCTGATGCAGGCCAGGCTTGACTCTCTTACTGTAAACAACGACATGGTCGAAGCCAATCTGAACGACCGTATGGCGAGGGTGCGTACCGCCCTCGGCGGTGATGAACAGGTGGAAGCGTCATTTGGCAAAAGCACCTACCAGCTCCGGAAGGAATGGAAAGAACAGCTTCAAGACCTCAGCCTTATCCAACAGGAGCAGAACCAAATTGCCGAAAGCATCCCGGAACTTACTCCCTACGATGTGAAAGTGTATCTCGATACGGTTGACAGAGACCAGCTCCCGGTGATCCCTGACAAATATAAGATGAGCCAGATTTGCGTGTATCCCGACCGTGATGCCGCCAAGATGGTCTGCAAGCAGCGTCTGCTGGAATTGCGCGAGCGTATTATGGCAGGGGAAAAGTTTACCACGCTGGCGCGCCTCTATTCCGAGGACCCCGGCAGTTCCCGCAAGGGCGGAGAACTGGGAATGGCTTCCCGCGACATTTTCTGGCCGGCGTTCTCCGATGCCGCAATGTCGCTCAAACCCGGCGCGATTTCGCAGATAGTGGAAACTCCTGACGGTTTCCATATTATTCAGGTGATTGAAAAGAAAGGTGACATGTTCAATGCCCGCCATATCCTTCTCAAGCCCAAGTACACCGACGACGACCGAGAGAAGGCCTTCAAGGTGCTGGATTCTCTCAAGACTCTGATAGAAGAGAAGAAGAATACTTTCGAGGTGGTTGCTTTCTACCGTTCCGAAGATCCGGCTTCCCGCACCAACGGAGGGCAGATGGCCGATCCTCTCACCGGCAGCGCTTATTTTGAGATAGACCAGATAAAACCGGAAGATTATGCAGCGGTAAAAGATCTGGAGCCGGGGCAGATATCCTCGCCAATAGTTTCCCGGGACAATGAAGGCCGGGACGGCAACCTGGTGTACAAGATTATCCGGCTTGACAAGATAGTTCCGGCCCATACCGCCGTATTTGAAAACGATTATACCGAACTTTTGGGAGGGGTGAAAATGCTGAAAGAGCAGGAGGCATTGGATGCCTTCATCGAAGGGAAGATAAAAGACACCTATATCGTTATAGACCCCATGTTCCGCGATTGTGACTTTTCGCGTAAAGGATGGAAGGAAAAATTCAGAAAATAATCCTTTCAGGCCTCGCCATCTTGATGTGTGCGGGCCTCTCTGCCCAGGACAGGAACGGGCAGAGGGACAGTCTGGTGCGCCTCATCAAAGCCAAAACCCTCGAGCTCATCGAAAAAGACGGGGTCAATTACCGCAAGACGATAGAGGCAACGTTCTTTCACAATAATACCTACTTCATTTGCGACACGGCCCTGTGGAACGTGGATTCCAGAATTATCAATGCCGACGGGCACGTGCGGGTGGTGCAGGACGGCACGATCCTCACCAGCGACAAGATGATTTACAGGATCGATGACGACCTTGTGCAATTCCGTGGTACGCTGGTGCAGCTCGAGGATAAAGACCACAACACTCTCCGCACCCATAACCTCGATTACAATACGAAGGATTCCCTCGCCTTTTTTACTCGTGGAGGAGCCATGCGGGATGGGAGCGGGCAGTTGATAGAGAGCACAGAAGGATCCTATGATGCGAAGGCATCCTATTTCGAGTTCCGGCAGAACGTGAACATGTTCACCGATTCCATTTTTATCCGAACGGCAAAGATAGAGTATGAATCGGGGCCGTCCCGGGTCGTTTTTCCTGAGAAAATAGATTTCTGGAAGGATGACAATATGCTTTCCGCCGACAGGGGCTGGTACAAGCGTCTGGAAGAGACCTTCTTTTTCAACGGGATGGTGCATGCGATGTCTGCAGAGCAGGAAGGGTGGTCCGATTCGCTGTATTTCTATCGGGTGCCGAACAATGTCCTGATGCTCGGGCGGGCCCAGGTGCAGGATACCACCCGCAACGTGTTTGCGGTGGCGAACAGGATTTTTTATGAGGATTCACTGAAACAGGTCACCCTGAACGACAATGCTGCTGTGGCCCTGAGGACTGAGGAAAAGGAGAAGGTTGACACAATCTACATCGGGGCCGACAGGCTGGTGTATTACACGGTTCGTAAATGTGATATCCCGGAAGGAGAGCTAAGTGCTTCCGCCTCCAGGATAGAAGAAATTCATAGCGATCCGGTGACGGAGTATCGCCGGAAAGCCATGAAGGCCGCCGAGGAAGCGGCCAAACAAGCTGCTGAGGCCAATGCTGAGAGTAACCCGCTGCTGGCGGCAAAAGGTGGTGGAAAGACTCCGATGAAGGGGAAAGGTCCTGCGCGCGGCAAAAAGGAAGCTGTTGATGCAGAGCCTCCTGCCGTCACTCCGGACACCCTTGCCGCAGTATCCGACACGCTGTCTGTCGTTTCCGATCAGACCGGCAGTTCCCCTCAGTTGGATTCACTTGCCAGGGCACGAGCCGATTCCATTCATGTGGCGGATTCCCTTGCGAACCTTCCGCCTCCCGATACTACCCGTATCGGTTTTGCGATGGGTGTAGGCAACGTTAAAATATTCCGCCAGGATATTCAGGTCCTGTGCGATTCTCTTCGTTTTACCGAACTCGACAGCATCGCCCGTTTCTATATAGAACCAAAAGTCTGGAACGACGGCAATCGCCAGTACACGGCCGATAGTCTGTCGGTGCTCGTGAAGTCGAACGGTATCGACCGGGCCAGCCTTATGGGCAATGCATTCATAATCACGCAGGAGACACCAGTCCTGTTCGATCAGATCCGCTCCACCGAAGTTATGGCCTATTTCGATTCTACCGCTGCATTACGCCGTTTCGATGCCATGGGGGGAGCGAATGCCATTTTCTTCCTGAAAGAAAAGGACGAAATTGCCACGGTAAACAAGGTGGACTGCAAAATGCTTTCCGCATGGTTCCAGGACGGAGAACTGCGCACCGTCCACTATTTTGAATCCCCGAAGAACGACGCCTATCCTCTTCCTCAGCTTCGTGAAGATGAACGTAGGATGAAAGGCTTCAACTGGCAACCTGAACTGCAGCCCAAGGGCAAGGAAGATATAACAACCCTTTCTGTACGGGCATCTCAGCGCAGGGAATACGAGGCTCATCCCAAAACGGCATTCCGTCAGACGGAAATATATTTCCCCGGGTACATGAAAGATGTGTACGCAGCGCTTGAGGCCGCAAAAAACCGCCCGAAACACCGCAAAGCCGAAAAAGCCGATGTCGACAGCACTCTTGCCCTTCCCGATACATCATCGGTTATTGCCGTCGATTCCTTATCTACAGTCAGAGACATTTCCGACTCGCTATCGGTTAAAACTGATTCGCTTTCAGTCAGTGCCGACACTCTTGCCGTGCGGGATACCATACCTCCTCATGTCCCTACGAAAAAAGAACTGCGTGAGCAGGCATATCAGGCACGCGTGGCCGCCAGGGAAGCCCGTTGGGCGGCTGCAGATTCGTTGGATGCGGTGAAACTTGCAAAAAAGGAAGCCGCCAGACAGGCAAAGAAAGAGGCCCGCGAGGCAAGGGCTGCTGAAAAGCAGATGAAGCTTGCGGAAGAAGATGCAGCCAAACTTCAGCGCTATGTTGAACGTTATGCCCGCAGGAAGGAACGCGCCGAAAGGAGAGCTGCCCGACGGGGTAAAAATGAGCAACCAACCAGTGATAATGATAATGGAAACGATTCTGGAAAGATTCCTGAGGTACGTGGCGATCGACACTCAGAGCAACGAGAACTCGGAGAGCCAGCCCTCGACTCCAAAGCAGTTGAATCTGCTGAAACTCCTGTGCAGGGAACTGAATGAACTTGGCGTCGAGGCCACCCTCGACGAATATGGATATGTGATGGGCCGAATTCCCTCGAATGTTGCCGGAGATGTGCCGGCGGTGGGATTCATCGCTCATGTAGATACAGCTCCCGATGCTTCGGGTGAAAATGTCAAGCCTCAGATAATTAAGGATTACGATGGTTCGGACATCCCCCTCAAAGGAGTCCCCGGATTATCTTTGAAGACATCGGAATTCCCTGAATTGCTGTGCCATGTGGGAGAGACCGTCATAACCACGGATGGAACTACCCTTCTGGGCGCCGATGACAAGGCCGGTGTTGCAGAAATCATGGATGCCGTACAGTATATCATGGCCCATCCCGAATTCAAGCACGGCCCCGTCCGTATAGGTTTTACTCCGGATGAGGAAATAGGACGCGGTGTGGTGAAATTCGATGTGGCAAAGTTCGATGCAAAGTATGCCTATACCATGGATGGCGGCGAGGCCGGCGAGCTGGAATTCGAGAACTTCAATGCTGCCTCCGCAAAAATCCATATCCAGGGAAGCAACGTGCATCCTGGCACGGCAAAGGGCAAGATGCGCAATGCCATTATCATAGGTCAGGAGTTCAATGCCCTGCTTCCTGCAGCCCAGCGTCCCGAGCATACCGAAGGGTATGAGGGGTTCTTCCATCTGATTTCCTTCAAGGGAAGCGTCGAGGAAGCGGATTTCGCTTATATTATCCGCGATCACTCACGTGAACTCTTCGAGAAGAAAAAAGCGCTTATGAAACAGTGTGCCGATTTTATCAATGCCCGCTATGGAGAGGGCACTGCCACGTTGGCACTTAAAGACCAGTACTATAATATGCGCGAACAGGTTGAGCCCCACTATCGCATTGTCGAAATTGCCCGGAAGGCTATCGCAGATGCGGGGATAGAACCGCGCGTGCAGCCGATCCGCGGCGGCACCGACGGTGCCAACCTTTCTTTCCGCGGTCTTCCTTGTCCCAATATTTTTGCCGGAGGACTTAACTTCCATGGCAAAATGGAGTGGGTTTCGCTCGAAAGCATGCAGAAAGCGTCACAGGTTATCCTGAATATCCTGTCGGAATTTGCCGGGGCATAACTCCGGACTAGTCTTTTCGCAGCGAAGCGACGGTCATGTATATGATCAGGAGGATAAACGGTACGACAGCGATGGCTTCCGCGCCCGATGCCAGATGACCGGCGGCGTCATTCCAGGTGTTCATAAACCAGTCGACTCCGGCAAACTTGAGAATAGCGGAAACCACACCCATCAGTGCCCCGCCGGCAATAAAGCCGCTTGCAATCAGGGTTCCCTTTTCCTGACGGGCGTCGTTCAGTGCCTTGTCGGAGGAACGGGTGCCGACATACCAGCTGATGGCTCCTCCTACCAGAAGCGGGAGGTTGAGGTCGATGGGGATGAACATTCCAAGGCAGAATGCAAGGGCGGGTACTTTGCATACGGTAAGCAAAACCGCAATTGCGGCACCTATGCCGTAGAGCAGCCACGGGGCGCTTCCACCGTTCATCATGGGCTGAATCACCGCGGCCATGGCATTTGCCTGGGGTGCCACGAGCGCTCCCTCTCCTACGAATCCGTAAGTCTTGTTGAGCACCAGCATAACTCCTCCTACTGTTGCTGCTGCCACAAGGGTCCCGAGGAATTTCCAACTCTCCTGTTTTGCAGGGGTCGTGCCGAGGTTGTATCCTATTTTGAGGTCGGTGATGAATCCGCCTGCCATGCTGAGAGCCGTGCAGACCACACCTCCGATGACCATTGCAGCAACCATGCCTGCATTGCCTTTCAGGCCCACCGCTACCAGCACGAGTGCTGTGATAATCAGGGTCATGATGGTCATCCCGCTCACGGGGTTGCTGCCCACGATTGCTATGGCGTTTGCTGCCACTGTGGTAAACAGGAAGGAAATCACCGCAACGATCAGCAGCCCGACCAGCGCCTGCCACACTGTATCTACCACTCCTCCGAAAGCAAAAAATGCAAACACGGCGAGCAGCGCAACGACTATTCCAGTCACTACGGTCTTCATCTTGATGTCCCTGTCGGTCTCCTCCACCTCTTCGGAACTTCCTCCTTTTCTGGAGAACTCCTTGCTGGCGAGTCCGACAGCACTCTTTATGACTCCTGCATTCTTGATGATGCCTATTATGCCCGCAGTGGCGATGCCTCCTATACCTATATGTCGCGCGTACGTGCGGAAGATTTCATCTGCACTCATCTGTCCGACGGTCTGTGCAAGCCCGCTGCCCATGAAATCGAGCACGGTGTCCCCGAAGAACAGGTTGAATCCTGGAATGATTATCAGCCACACGAGAAGGCTGCCGAGACAGATGATAAGGCTGTATTTGAAACCTATGATATAGCCAAGGCCGAGCACCGCCGCCCCCGTGTTGAGTTTCAGCACAACCTTTGCTTTGTCGGCAACCACGTGCCCCATGTGCACGAAAGCGGTGGAGATGGTCTCCGCCCAGGCACCGAAGGTTGCTATGGCAAAATCATAAAGACCGCCTATCAGACCGGCTATCGCAAGCGTTTTTGCGCCCTTTCCGCCACCTTCCCCGTTTACCAGCACCTGCGTCGTGGCAGTTGCCTCGGGGAAAGGATACTTTCCGTCCATCTCTTTCACAAAGTATTTGCGGAAGGGAATGAGGAAAAGTATGCCCAGGACACCTCCCAGCAGGCTGCTCAGGAACATGTGGGTAAAATTGACGTCCAACCCTAATATATATATGGCAGGCAAGGTGAATATGGCCCCGGCGACTATGACTCCGCTGCAGGCTCCGATGCTCTGGATTATGACGTTTTCTCCAAGGGAATCCTTTCGTCCGAGTGCTCCTGAGATGCCTACTGCCAGAATTGCGATAGGAATTGCGGCTTCGAAAACCTGACCTACCTTGAGGCCGAGATATGCCGCTGCGGCAGAAAAGAGAACTGTCATGACCAGGCCCAGGGATACCGAGTATGCGGTGACCTGAGGCGCTCCTTGTTTGATTCTTTTGCTCATAATGAGTGCGAAAATAGTGTTCTTTTCATAAAAATTCAAAAAAAATCAAAAATAAATTTGCAGGTTTCAAAAAAGTGCGTATCTTTGCAGCCCGTTTCGGAAAAAGACCTCCAAACGGCAAGTTCATTGACAATATTGAGAGACACAAAGAGGTAAAGAAAACTAGAGAAAAAGATAGTCTGAGAAATAGAAATTCGAGTTTTTTCGAGTTGCTAGGTAGACTGCAATTTCAAGAATAGATTCACGAGAAAGAGAAGAAGAGCGAACGGAGGATGCCTAGGCTTCCAAAGACGAAGAAGGACGTGGTAAGCTGCGAAAAGGCGCGGGGATCCGCAAACAGGAAATGATCCGCGCATGTCCGAATGGGGCAACCCGGCAGGTTGAAGACCTGTCACCGACAATAGTCGGGGCGAACCAGGGGAACTGAAACATCTTAGTACCCTGAGGAAGAGAAAATAAACGAATGATTGCGCAAGTAGTGGCGAGCGAACGCGC
>CACXHM010000088.1 GCA_902767465.1 uncultured Bacteroidia bacterium | reverse complement strand
GCGCCAGTGACTGCCCAAGGCTGCCCGTGCGGCGTCATCGCTCTCTTCCAGCACGATATTGTCGTTATCGCTGTTTGAAACATATTTTGAGAATTCTACTCCGGAGTTGTCACTCCACTTGTAAGAATTCCACATGTAGCCCGCTTCCTTGCCTGCCTTCCAATCGGCTTCCTTGGCGCGTGAGTCCCCATTGTAATAGGGCTCCGTCTCTCCCCAGGCATAGTAATCGCCGAACTCTTCCGGTGTCTCGGCACCCAGGTTGCAGGTTGCCCACTTGACACTCAATCCCAAATCGACAAATTCGTGTCCGTTGTACTTATTGCTTTCTGTTTTTTTATTACTGTTGTCCTTCTTGCAGGACATGGGCAGCAGCATGCAGACAACTGCAGTCAAAACCAATAGTTTTTTCATTATTGTATAGCTTTTATCATTGATGCATAATCTTTCCAGCCATCAGCCTTTTTGTATGCGTCCACAGATTCTGCAGGAACAAAAACGGACTCCATGGCACCACAATTCGTGAAGATGCTTTTACCGCATGCAGGCGGAGTCACCGCCTTCACCGTAATGGACTTCAGATTGTTTGAGTACGCGAAAGCGTATGCTCCGACCGATTTGACGGTGGAAGGAAGGGTGATTTCCGTTGCCTTGATGTGACCGAAGTTGTATCTGCCTTCAAGGGTTTCAATGCCTTCCGGAATGACGAACGCCGTTGCGGGGACTCCGTCAAAAGCATGTTGCGCTATGATTTTGACAAGAGGAACGGTATAGGTGCCTGTAATCAGAGCCGGGGTGCTGCAGTGCAGTTTCAGACCGTCCTTGTCTATTATGGCTCCGCTCTGGAAGGAGAGGTACGGGTTTTCTGCCGGAATCTCTATGGAGGTGAGGGCAGTGCATTCCGAGAATGTGTTGAATCCTACCGACTTGAGGTTTTTGCCGAATACGATCTTGGTGATTTTCTTGCTGTACCCGAAGACGCTGTCACCGGAGATTATTTCCAGAGATGAAAGATCGACGACGCCTTCGAGGCCCATTGTGTTGAAGGTGTATGGACCGTTGATTTCCGTGATGTTGGAGAGGTCCAGAGATGAGAGGGAGTTGCAGTACATGAAAGCATATCCCATCACTTTCTTAACTTCGCTCTGCACCGTAACAGTAGACAGCTGGCGGCACTGATTGAATGCGCTCCTGCCGATTGTCCCCACATGCGGCAGGATAATGGTCTTCAGGCTGGAGAAACCATAGCAGAAATAATCCGGCAGAGCGTTTTCTGCGATTGTACACTCCTGACTTGTGTTTTTGTATGTATCGCCGACCTTGAATGCCACATTGGCGAGATCTAAAGATTCGATTGTACTCCGATGTTCCGATATGGCATTTATGTCATCGCCGGCGATAAGGCCACTTTCCCAGGAAAGGGACGTGACAGTTCCGGCTGCGGAAAGCACCGAAGCGAGCGCTCCAGTGGCATAGGTAACCGCAGCAGCGCCGTTCACGCTTACCTTGTTGTCGCCCAGGACCGTTACTTTGCAGCTTGCCTGCAGTCCATTCACTGCCGTGCTCTTGGCCGTGATGGTGGCGGTTCCCTGCGCAACACCGGTAACCTTCCCTTCGGCGTCCACCGTAGCAACCTTTGTGTTGGAGGAACCCCATGTAAGGCCGGTCTCGCTGGCGTAAGAAGGGGTGAAGGTGACAGAGGGAGAGACCGTTCCCCCGATATCCGTCATTGCAGTGGCGGGCAGAGAGATGGCCGTCGGGTTGGCCCAAACGGTAAATGCCTGACTTGCAGATGTTTCAGGAGTCTGACTGCTGGATACGTCAATAGTTACATCCCCTGTCTTGCTGCCGGAGAAACTTATTGTTGCACTAAGGGCGGCGGCATCAGTGCTTGCCACGGAGGCAATGTAAGTGTTGCTTGATTCCCACACCAGTGCCTTGTTGGAAGCGTCTGGAGGGGTAATGATGGCCTTCAATGTGAGCGAGGATCCGTATTCCACTTTTATCGGGGAGGCTGACGCATTTTCTATCTCGATTGCCGTCACCTTGTTATGGATCACGGTGATGATGCATTTTTGGGAGAATCCTCCATCCTGGGTGGATGCGGTAATCTCAGCCGTGCCTGGAGCCACTCCGGTAACAAGTCCGGCGTTTCCTACAGTGGCTACCTTTTCATCCGACGAAGTCCAGCGCACGCGCTGGTCGGTAGCGTTCGCAGGGGAAACCGTCGCCGTGATCTGAAGGGTCTTTCCAACCTCGACGGTGCCTTCTGTCCTGTCGATGCTGATGCCGGTAACAGAAACGATATCGGAGGTAACTTCCACATTGCAAACGGCTGTCGCCTTGGGGTTATCCACGCTTGTGGCCGTCACTTTCGTGGTTCCGGGTGCAACGCCCACAACCTTGCCCTTTGCGTCCACCATTGCAACGTCGGTATTGTCGGATGCCCAGGTGACCGACGGGTCTGTCGCATTCTCAGGGTCCGTGGTGGCTGTCAGTGTGAAGTTCCCTCCCACCTTCAGGGGCAGGGTTCCCTTGTCGAGGGAGATGGAAACCACAGGGCGGTAGGGCTCCTTTACGGTAAGCGAGCAACTGCCCACAATGCCGCCGTCTCTGGACGTGGCTTTGATGACGGCCGCCCCGGCCATCCGGGCGGTGACGGTACCGTCCTGCTCTACTTTTGCCACCTGGCTGTCGCTGCTGCTCCAGACGACGGTTTTGTCGGAAGCGTTCTTGGGAAGCACCGTTACGGTAAGAATTTGGTTTTCACCAACTGTGAGTTCAAGTTCCGAAGGTTCGACAATTATGCTTTTAACGTGAACTTCTGCCTTTTCTTTTTTGCATCCGTCCGCCATAAACAGAGGAAGAACCAGAGACGCTAACAGTAAAATTTTTTTCATATGGGTGGCTGACTTAAATGATTATCCGTTGAGGTTTACAAATATAGTTTCGAAGTCCTTCCCGGGCCTTGCACTATTCGGACAATCTTTTGTACTAATCGGACAAGCCATCAGCGCGTAGATAGTGCTATTGTTGGATTTTTGCTATTTTTGAAGACCAAGAATCCTAACAGCTATGTTTTCGCTTCTGATCAATTTTTTTATGCTGACTGCCCTTCCCGCCGGGAATGTGGATTCCCTTGTGGCACAATTCGAAAAAGCAAAGGGAAGTGCCCGTGCGGAAATAGCAACGCAGATATTCAAACTGCTCGACAACGAAGAAGTTACCGACTCGCTAATGACCGTACCTGCCGGTATCAACCTGGATACGCTTGCAATGCAGGTTTATTATTGGGCTGGAGAAGAGAAGATTGCAAATAACGATTTTTCCGCTGCAAGCCCGCTGTTCGACAAGGCGGCAGCACTGGCATCGAAAGGAAAGGATCTTGAGATAATCAGCGACAGTTATGCTGAGCTGGCGTACTCGCTCACCAGGGAGGGGAAGTTTGACAGTGCGGTGCAGGCATGCGAGAAGGCGGTGGATGCCGATACCCGGCTCGGCGACAAAGACCGTCTTGCCATATCACTCAATACCATGGCTTATATTTATCATATGAGCCGCCAGGGGGAAGAAGCCGAGAAATATATCCGCCGCTCGCTGGAACTTGCAAAAGAACTGAATGATACTACAAAAATTGCCCTTCGCTATGGCACTTTGTCAGACATTCTTATGGCTGAAGGCCGATTTGATGATGCCTTGGAAAGTGCCTCGGAGGCCTTCCGCCTGGATTCGCTAAGCGGGAACACTGCCAAAATGGCCATTCGCCGGGTGCAGATGGCAGCACCCCTTTTCAATATGGAGCAATATGACAGGGCGGAAAAACTGCTGCTTCAGGCAGAACCGGTGCTTGCAGCAACGGGCAACATGGCGTCGCTTGGCATCTGCGAGAATCAACTCGGCGACATTGCCTGCAGGCGCGAAAACTGGAAGGAAGCCGAAAGGCACTTCGGCATTGCTATACAGATTTACTCGCACACCGGGGAGCGTCTGAGCGAATCAAGGGCCCGCTATGGAATGTATCAGGCCTTGCGGCATTCCGATCCTGCGGCCGCTGCCCTGCATCTGGAACGTTATGCCTATCTGAATGACACCATTTATAGCGAAAATGTCAGTCGTATGACTGCGGAATTTGATGCCCGTTACCAGAATGCGGATTTGGAAAGCCGCAATGAGATGTTACGCAACAGGATCTTCTGGTACAGTATTGTCGGGCTGCTGGTGCTGATAGTGCTTGTGCTCGTTTTCTTCCTCTATTATTATAGGACAAGGGAAAAACTGGAAGCGCAGGAAAAACGCTACCATGTTCTCAGCGAAAGATTTTCGAATCTGCAGAACGAAGTGGAGAGCCAGCGTCCGGAGGGCGAAAAGCCGGAAACCTGGCTCGACAACGTTGATAATATCCTTCTTGAACTGCTTCAACAGGGCCGCGCCGATGCAAAAACACTTGCCGATAAACTTTGCATTTCCTCCCGCAATCTTTCGCGTAAGTTCTACTCCGCCACCGGCCTCAGCACCATCGACTACATTCTGCGTTTCCGTATGGAGCGCGCGTGCCATTTACTCTCAGAAGGCAAAATGAATATAAGCGAAGTCGCCCGCGAATGCGGTATTGACGACCTCGCCTATTTCAGCCGTTTCTTCCGTAAGATGACCGGAATGACGCCTACGGAATATCAGAAAGTAAACTCCAGTTCTGCAAAAAACTCCGGCCTGTGATAGTCCGGTTTTTCAGTAGAGACAGGGGCCCAGGTCACAAAGTGAGGCACCTTGAGACCGTCTCCGCATTTGTAGAAATTCGCCCTGGCCTTTAATCCTTTGAGACTTTTTAAACCGCTGTGCCACAGGGCTTCCAGAGGTATGAAGACCTTTAGCGTCCAGGGACCCTCCGACGGGCGTTCCGCGATTGGCTCCGCTCCGAGCGAGGACTCAGTCTTTACAAGTTGGAGGACCTCCGCCGGGGCGGTTTCGGGATCCTGCCTGCCGGTTCTCCATGCAAGATACATGGTCCCGATGGCATTCCATTCGAAGTTGTAGTAATGCGGATCGGCCGGGTCGGGCTGAATGAAAAACTCTACGCAGGAGTCTTCATAGACGAAGCCGCCCGGGGTGTCCTGCAGGGCGCGCACAGCCTGTTCATCCACCGTGTATTCCAGGTGGATCCCCCTGTCATCGTAACCTATGCGGAAGGACACCTCCGGTTTGTACGGGAAATCCTTCCAGTTGAGGCGGTCGAGCCGCTGCGGCGCGGAAAGCCTCCCAAAGGGGACCTTAAGCATTTTCTTTTACTGTTGAAGCCAGACAGAGTTCTTCCATCTGCACGTCATCGATCTTGGAAGGGGCATCTATCATAACGTCGCGACCCTGGTTGTTTTTAGGGAAGGCGATGTAGTCGCGGATGGTTTCCTGCCCGCCGAAGAGGGCGCAGGTGCGGTCGAAACCAAAAGCAAGTCCTCCGTGAGGGGGTGCTCCGAACTTGAAGGCGTTGATTATGAAACCGAATTTGTATTCGGCCTCCTCTTTGCTGATTCCGAGCACCTCGAACATGCGCTCCTGCATGGCGGCCTCGTGGATTCGGATGGAACCTCCTCCGAGTTCGTTGCCGTTCAGCACGAAGTCGTAGGCGTTGGCACAGACGCGCTCCAGATCTTCTTTTTTATTTGAATAGAACCAGTCGAGATGTTCGGGCTTGGGAGCGGTGAAGGGATGGTGCATCGCGTAGAAGCGTCCGTCCTCCTCGCTCCATTCCAGCAGAGGGAAATCCACGATCCAAAGCGGTGCGAAAACCTTGGGATCGCGAAGTCCGAGGCGCTGGCCCATTTCGAGACGCAGCACGCCGAGCTGGGTCTGGGTCTTGCGTTTCTGTCCGCAGAGCACCAGCACAAGGTCTCCGGTTTTTGCTTCAGTTGCTGTTGCAATCGCTTTCAGATCTTCTTCAGAGAAGAATTTATCTACGGAACTCTTGATGCTTCCATCTTCGTTCAACTTGATATAGACCAGACCTTTAGCTCCAACCTGCGGGCGTTTTACCCATTCGGTGAGTTCGTCGGTCTGCTTGCGGGTATATGCGGCGGCTCCGGGAACGGCGATGGCTCCCACGTAGGGAACGCTGTCGAATACTCCGAACCCGTGTCCCTGTGCGAGAGTGGTTATTTCGTGGATGGTCATACCGAAACGAACATCCGGTTTGTCGGACCCGTAGTTGTCCATGGCATCATACCAGCTCATGCGAGGCATCGGGTTGGGAATATCCACGTTCAGAACATTTTTGAAAAGGGTGCGCATCATGCCTTCGAACGTGTTCAGGACATCCTCCTGCTCCACAAAACTCATCTCGCAGTCAATCTGGGTAAACTCCGGCTGACGGTCGGCGCGAAGATCCTCGTCGCGGAAGCACCTTACAATCTGGAAGTAACGGTCATATCCCGCCACCATCAGCAACTGCTTGAAGGTCTGAGGGCTCTGAGGAAGGGCGTAGAACTGTCCCGGATTCATGCGGGAGGGTACCACGAAGTCGCGTGCTCCTTCCGGAGTGGACTTGATGAGATAAGGGGTCTCTATCTCCAGGAAGCCTTTGGAATCCAGATAGTTGCGGATTTCATGCGCAAGGCGGTGCCGCAATTCAAGAGCTCTTTTAAGAGGCCCGCGGCGAAGGTCCAGATATCTGTATTGTGCCCTGATGTCTTCTCCGCCGTCGCTTTGATCTTCGATGGTGAAAGGAGGGGTAAGGCTCTTGTTGAGGATATTGATTGTTTCTACGCGGATTTCGATGTCTCCCGTGGGTATCCTGGAATTCTTGCTCGATCGCTCCACCACTTCGCCTTTCACCTGGATTACAAACTCGCGCCCGAGTCCGGTCGCAGTCTCAACCAGTTCCGCCGGAGCGTCCGCCTCTACTACCAGCTGGGTGATACCATAGCGGTCGCGAAGGTCGATAAATGTCATTCCGCCGAGTTTACGTGAACGCTGCACCCATCCGGCAAGGGTCACAGTTTTTCCAACATCACTAATGCGGAGTTCTCCGCAGGTATTTGATCTATACATTTTCTTTTTGCAGGCAAGCTGCTGATATATAATGTTTTATTAAAAGTAGTCTGCGTTTTTCCAGGCAGGCTGTTTCATGTAATTAATTGTCTTTATGTGACTTGACCGTCGAATCCCCGGCGACCTTTACCGCATCCGCAAGTCTTCCCGCAAGCTCCACAAAGGCCACGCCGTCCGGGCGGGTTGACAGGGCGGCAGGAGTGCCCTGATCGGCATTTTCGCGAATGCTTTGCACAAGCGGTATGCGACCGAGCAGCGGGATCCCGAGAACTGAGGCCATCTTTTCGCCACCATCACGCCCGAAAATGTAGTATTTTTCATCGGGATGCTCTTCAGGAGTGAACCATGCCATGTTTTCTATCAGACCGAAAATGGGTTTATTGATATTTTCGTTGCGGAACATATCGGCCCCTTTTTCCACATCGGCGAGCGCAACAGCCTGTGGAGTGGTAACCAACACAGCCCCTTCGATGCCGATCTCCTGCATCAGGGAGATGTGTATGTCTCCTGTTCCCGGAGGCATGTCGATGAGAAGAAAATCCAGGGGACCCCAGTTGACCTGAAGAATCAGTTGCTTGAGGGCATTGGACGCCATAGGGCCGCGCCATACAAGGGCCTGACCCCTGTCGGCAAAGTATCCTATCGACATCCACTTCACCCCGAATTTTTCGAGGGGAACGATGTAATCTTTTCCGTTGATCTCTTCCGCAACGGGCTTGTATCCTTCAGTGCCGGTCATCAGCGGAACAGAAGGTCCGTACACATCGGCGTCTGCAAGGCCTACTTTATAGCCGAGACGTGCGAGCGCTACTGCCAAGTTCACCGCCACCGTGGACTTTCCGACACCGCCTTTTCCGGACGCGACTCCGATTATATGTTTCACGCTGAGGAGAGTCTCTTTTGTGAATTCTGTCCCTTTACTTGCAGCCGGCGCTTCAATCTCCACCTCTTCAACTTCCGCCTTGACGCCCTTTCCAAGATGACGGATAAGGCATGCGCGGGAGGCTCCCACTATGTATTTTTTGAGAGGATCGCGCTGCTTGGGGAAGCCGAGGGTGACGGTTACCGTGTTGTCTTTAATGTCTATTTTCTGCACTATCCCAAGGTCCACTATGTCGCGGTCCTGCTTTGCGGGATGATGAACTTCTTTCAGGAATTCAAGTACTTCTTCTGCACTCATTTCGCAAATTCAAGTTCTTCGATGATATTAGTGGCTTCTCCCCATTTTTCCACCATCCAGAGCACGTAGCGGATATCCACGTTGATGCATCTCTGAAGGTCGGGTTCGAACATTACGTCGCTGGACATGCTCTCCCAGTTGCCGTCGAAGGCAAGTCCTATCAGGTTGCCGTCAGCATCAAGCACCGGACTGCCGGAATTGCCTCCGGTGATGTCGTTGTTGGAGAGGAAGCATGTGTGCAACTGCCCATCCCTGTCTGCATAACGGCCGTAGTCCTTTTTCTCCAGCAGGTCATGCACCTTCGCGGGAACCCGGAATTCGTAGTCGTCCGGATTCTCTTTCTCGAGAATGCCGTTAGCGGTGCAGTAGTACCAGTAGCTCACGCCGTCTTTCGGAGAATAGGGCTTGACATTGCCGTAAGTGAGACGCATGGTAAAGTTTGCGTCCGGGTAGCTGGGTTTGTCTTTATTCCAGGCGAGCAGGGCTGCGGCAAAATCCTTTGATGCCTTTTTGAAGGCCTCGTACCCTTCATCCGAAGCATTTTTCCTGCTGACTCCCATTGCCTCATAAAACGCTGACTGTAAATCTTTTGCAAGTTTCTTGTCTTCGCTGTCGAACAGATTGTCTATGTATTTGTCGCAGTTTTCTTTGGTGATATCCCATCCTTTGATTTGTATTTTGTCTTCGGGGGCCACTTTGTCGAGATAGAATGCGGTGAGAGCCTTGGCGATCTTACGGTCCACCTCCTTGTCGTAGTCCTCTTCACGGAATCCTCTTCCGCCGGTGAGTTTCTGGACGAGTTCTATATTGCCGAGCGTCTCCATCAGCAGGATAGCGTTGCGATATGCGCTCCTGCGGTCTTTAATGTATTTACCGATTTCTTCGATAGCCACTCCCCAGGCTTCCCTGCGTGCGACATCCTCATTTATCCACTTTGTGAGTTCGGCTTCTTTCTGCTCTTCGCGGGCTATGATGCCAAGTTTGCGGAAAGCAAGATCCTCGCCCTGCCATTTCTTCCAGCCGTTGGCGCTGCCTGCAAATTTGTTCGCATATTTCAGGCGCACTACCGGATCCGCCATCATCTCTTCCCACATTACTTTCTGTTTGACGGTACGGGCCTCTACTCGCAGGTTGTTGATTTCAACCATGTCCTGCAACTGGGCGGCTGTCTGGAAACGCTGGGTGCGTCCGGGATATCCCATAATGAAAGAGAAGTCACCTTCCTGAACACCTTTCAGCGAGATTTTCAGTGATTTGGCCGGGGTGTAAGGCTTATTGTCCTTGGAGTAATCTGCCGGGTTGTTGTCTTTGTCGGCATAGATGCGGAAGAGAGAAAAGTCGCAAGTGTGGCGGGGCCACATCCAGTTGTCCGTTTCGCCTCCGAACTTACCCATCGATGCCGGTGGAGCACCCACGAAGCGCACATCGTTGAATACTTGATATACAATTAGATACCAGACATTCTCGTTATAAAAAGAGGTAATCCTTGCCGTGCAGTTCGGATTGGCCTTTTTTGCGATTTTCTCCAAAACCTTAACCTTGGCGTCGAAAGCCTTTCCTTCCAGACCTGCAAGCTGGTCGGTAACATCCTCCATGTACTTCATAAAAGTGACGCGAAGCCCGGGAACCGGAATTTCCTGATCCATGCTTTTGGCAAAAAAGCCGTCTTCAAGATAATTCTTTTCGGGCGTGGAAAGCCTTTGGATGCTGGCATAACCGCAGTGGTGGTTGGTGGAAACCAGACCTTGCTGCGAAATGACCTCTCCGGTGCATCCTCCTCCGAATTGCACTATTGCGTCCTTAAGGGAAGCGTGGTTTATATTGTAGATGTCATCCGCTGTGAGGCGGCATCCTATGTTGCGCATTGCATCTTCGTTGAACTTCTGAAGCATGGGCAGCAGCCACATTCCCTCGTCTGCCATTGCGGTGGTCGCGATAAGGGCGCAGAGAATTGAGGTCAGTCTTTTTTTCATTTTCAATATTTTAACCCACAAATATAATAAAAAGTGGCCGTTCCGGAAACGCCGGTCCTTTATAAAAGCTCCGGACCTTCCTTGAAAAGGGCTGAAAACCTGGAAGGTCCCCAGAAAAAAGCCTGGACCTTCCTTGAAAAGGGCTGAAAACCTGGAAGGTCCCCCGAGAAAAGTTGCGGACCTTCCTTGAAAAAGGCCAAAACCCTGGAAGGTCCACCGAGAAAAGCCTGGACCTTCCTTGAAAAGGGCTGAAATCCTGGAAGGTCCCCTGGGACGGAAGGGTTTCTCAAACTGATGCACTCATCTGCTTAGAGTCCACGAATAAATACACTATTGGGTGAACTATTAAGCGATCGTTTGGAAATTAAAAAATATGATTAATATTGTAAAAGTATTAAACACACGCTATTATGAGACGTTCTTTTTTACTTATAGTGATATTTTTAAGTGTCCTTATCTTATCTTGTAATAGACAACATAATGGATCAGATCCCTTGTGGAAGACTCAACTCGATAGCCTAATTGTTGTAACAAAAGACGAAAAAGTATCTCTTGAGTCATACCGTTTTCGTAAACAACTTTCGTCTGAGAATGATTATGAGAGTATGTTAGAGGAAATCTTTAACGACAAAGCAATAGTGGCCTGGGGGTCGGTTGATAATCCCACAATGATCAGAATGGGAGAGCTTTTAATTCCGGGAAATAATGGCGACGCTTCTTTTAAAATGGATGAATATCTTAAGACCGGAACAGGACTTGTAGATACCAAGTGGTCTTTTGCGGGCGAGAATTATCACTCAGTAGCAGTTGTCTCGGATGAGGGTGTTGTTTATGACAATATTGGGTGGTATCTGGTACGCCACAACTCGACGACGACTAAATCTAAAGCAGACACTACGATCCGTTATTTTTCTTTTACAGGAAGCGGTCACAAGGCCAGTGGAACAGAAACACATACCTCTCCACAGGTTGCTGATTCCCGGGCTGTTAATTGATTACACTACATTAGAACAAACTTGGTTCAAGTGCGGCCGGGTGAAACGACTTCCGGTGCTCCGGGGTGTAGCCGAGACGGCGTATGGCCTCAATGTGTTCCGGGGTGGGGTATCCGAAATTCCTTTCCCAGCCGTAGCCGGGATATTCGGCTGCGAGTGCCCTCATGCGGTCGTCCCTGTAGGTTTTTGCAAGCACGGATGCGGCGGCGATGGAAGCATATGTGGCATCTCCGTGCACGACGGTACAGTAGCGGTCGCGACCATAAGATGCGAAAGGCTTGAATCGGTTTCCGTCTATCAGAAGGAAGTCCGGTGCCGGATCAAGGGCGAGTACTGCGCGCTGCATGCCGGTAATCGATGCCCAGAGGATATTCAGCCTGTCGATTTCTTCGGGCTCTACAGCGACAACTTTCCATGCAATCGCTTCTTTTTCAATAATTTCACGAAGGGTTTCTCGAGCAGAAGCTCTCATCTGCTTAGAGTCGTTAAGCAGGGGATGGAAGAAATCCGGAGGAAGGATGACTGCAGCCGCATAAACCGGCCCGGCGAGCGGACCCCGTCCAGCTTCATCGCAACCTGCTTCAAGCAGGCCTTCATTCATGTAGGAGTTCAAATGCGGCAGATGATGCATACCGCAAAGATAATCATTTTTCGCCCGATCCCTGTTCGTACATTCCTATCATCTGTCGCTGCAGATCAATGGTTTGGCGCAGGACTTCTATCATCTCTTTTTGTCGGGATATTTCTTCATTTTTATGTTGCAGCCGGGTTTCATATTCGTCCACCGTCTGCTTGAGCCTGTCCTTGAAACCTTCGTTATCGAACAGTTCTTCGCAATAATCCGGATAACAAGCTGCAATTATCTCAATAAGCGGTGTGTCTGTAGCATCGCAGAATCTGAGCACGCTTTCAGTGAGAACGTGAGTCTTTCCATCCTCCAGATTGATAAGAGCACCCCTTGAGATATCCATCCTAAGGGCAAGTTCCAACTGGGTCAGATGCATGTCAAGTCTTTTCTTTTTGAAGAAAGTCGGCTCTTTCATATGGTTCAGCTTTCGATTTGCCAAAAGTACTAAATGTGAAAGCTGGATTTTGAACACAAAACATATCAAAAGTGCAGCGATAATATACAAAATGCACCTTTAAACGTAAATTTCAGATTTTACCCCCATATTTTACCTACGTGAAAGTTGTCTTTAATATACAGCAAGGGCATCTTTGCAGAACAAAAATGTGCTGATATGAGAACAATTTTATCCATTTATTCCGACTTTGCCCGCATGCTCCTGGGCGACCGTATCTATGAAGATGACACACTGGCTTTTGGCGATATTTGCGAGGCCCTTGAAGTGAGCCCGGAATCGCTCGACGAAATTCTTTGTGAAGAATTGGGTGTAAGGGGATCCGAAATTTTGCAATCCTTTCAAAAGTTGTTAAATTTGTAGGCTATAAAAACGCATATTATTTAATAACTATAAGCAAAAATGAAAGATTATTCATCCAAAGCCATCCGTAATGTAGTCCTGCTGGGCTCTCCCAAGTCCGGCAAGACCACACTCTCCGAAGCTATGCTTTATGAAGGCAAGGTCATCGACCGCCGCGGCACAGTGGAAGACAAGAACACAGTATCCGACAATACTGAATTCGAGCAGACCAACCAGAAGTCGGTTTTTGCTTCTGCGCTCTATGCCGAATTGGATAACACCAAATTCAATATCATCGATGCTCCCGGTTCCGATGATTTCATCGGTGGAGCGGTCGAGGCGTTCAAGGTTTGCGAGACAGGTATCCTTCTCGTGAACGGTACCCAGGGCGTTGAGGTCGGGACTGAGATTTTTGCCCGCAATGCCGCCAAGTACAATGTGCCGGTTATCCTTGCCGTCAACCAGCTCGATCATGAAAAAGCAAACTGGGATCAGGCCCGCGACAGCATCAAGTCCGCTTTTGGAACCAAGGCTGCATTCGTACAGTTCCCTGTAAATCCCGGTGCCGGCTTCGATGGTTTTGTGGATGTGCTTGATATGAAATACTATCATGCTACCGATGCCAATGGGAAATATGAGGTTTCCGAAATTCCCGCCCAATATGCAGATGAGGCCGAAGAACTCCGCATGGCCCTCCTTGAAAAGGCCGCCGAGTCTGACGACGAACTCATGATGAAATACCTTGACGAGCTCACCCTCAGTGACGAAGAGTTCGAAAAAGGTCTCGAAATCGGCATCCGCAAGGGTGAACTCATGCCCGTTTTCTGCCTTTCAGCAAAGAAGGACATCGGCACCAGAAGGCTTATGGAGTTCTGCATCAAGGCAACGCCCAGCCCTGAGGGTGGTGTCAACAAGACCATCTCCGGCAAAGAGGTTGTTTGCAAAGAGGCCGCTCCGTGCAGCATATTCATTTTCAAGACCAGCGTCGAGCAGCACCTTGGCGATGTCGCCTACTTCAAGGTAATGAGCGGTGTGCTCAAGGAAGGCGCCGACCTCTCCAACCCTGAGAACGGCAACAGTGAGCGTCTCTCCGCTATTTATGCGGTGGCCGGA
This sequence comes from uncultured Bacteroidia bacterium, assembly GCA_902767465.1. Taxonomy (GTDB): domain Bacteria; phylum Bacteroidota; class Bacteroidia; order Bacteroidales; family UBA932; genus Cryptobacteroides. The sequence goes on along the minus strand of CACXHM010000088.1, from coordinate 623 downwards.
TCCAAGAAGGAAAAGGTTCCCGTGCTTCGCGCAGGCGATATCGGATGCGTTATGAAACTGAAAGCCGGAAAGACCGACGTCACTCTGGCCGAATCGGGATGCGAGGCTTACGAGCACATCCAGTTCCCTGAACCCAAGTACCGTTGCGCCATCAAGCCTGCCGACAAGAACGATGAGGCCAAAATGGGCGACGCTCTCAACAAGATTGCAGCGCAGGATCCTACCGCTATCGTAGAGTACTCCAAAGAACTCCGTCAGACTATTCTCAGCGGCCAGGGCGAGCAGCATATCAATTTCGTCAAGTGGCGCTTGAACAACGAATTCAAGCTCGATGTCGAACTTTATGCTCCAAAGGTACCTTACCGCGAAACTATCACCAAGGTGGCAAGCGCACAGTACCGTCATAAAAAGCAGTCCGGCGGCGCCGGTCAGTTCGGTGAGGTCCACCTCCTCGTCTGCCCTGCCGAAGGCGAACTGAATACCAAATTCATGATTAACGGCAAAGAGACCCAGTTGAACATCAAGACCCAGGATATTACCGAGCTTGAATGGGGCGGTAAACTGGAATTCTACAACTGCGTCGTGGGTGGTTCCATCGACCTGGGCTTCATGCCCGCCATCCT
>CACXHM010000087.1 GCA_902767465.1 uncultured Bacteroidia bacterium | reverse complement strand
TTCAAGTCTCACATAATTCCTCTTGCAAAAATGCGTCTGTTTTTGCGTCCGGTTATGCGTTCACTTATTGTTCCTCAGTATGCCCTATAATGCCTTAAAATGCCATCGGGCACGATTCGTGAAAATCGTACCCGATGGATGTAATTCGCTTATTTTCAGAGAGTTAACTACTCAATATTCTTCCTCATTCCAAAAGAAATCTTCTTTGGTAGGGTAGTCGGGCCAGATGTCTTCGATGGTTTCGTATATTTCACCGTCGTCCTCGAGTTCCTGAAGGTTCTCGATGACTTCTTCGGGAGCGCCGGAGCGGTTTGCGTAGTCTATAAGTTCATCTTTTGTTGCAGGCCATGGAGCATCGTCCAGTGTGCTTGCGAGTTCAAGTGTCCAAAACATAATCTTCTGTCTTAAGATTTCGCGCAAAGATAGAGTTTTTTTTGAAATTCCAAACATTTAATTTTAAGCTGATTAATCTTCGTGTCAGTCATCATTTATTATGAGTGCCGTACGCTGCCGTCGAATGGCGTTTTATCTTTGTGCCATAACACAAAATATATAAGCCTTATGGAGCACGAACATGATCACGGACACGGTGGAGCGCGTGAAGATATCATCAAGATTGTCGTCGCCGCAGTATTGTTGGGGGTAGCTATTCTGATTGAGAAGACCACGCATCTTCAAACATGGCAGTATCTTCTCATCTATCTTGTGCCTTACCTTATAGTGGGTTGGGAAACACTTTGTGAAGGGGCTGAAAAACTCCTGGAGGGGGATGCCCTTGACGAAGATTTCCTGATGGGGGTTGCAACAATCGGAGCACTTGCAATAGGCTTCCTGCCCGGCGGGCAAAGCCAGTTCCCGGAGGCTGTTTTTGTAATGCTTTTCTTTCAGTTGGGAGAACTTTTCGAGGGAATCGCGGAAGACCGAAGCAGGAGGAGTATTACTGCTCTTATGGAGATAAATCCTGATTCTGCCAATCTTGAATCGGGTGATGGTATTGTCAGCGTGCATCCCGGCGAAGTTAAACCTGGAGATACTATCGTTGTCCGTCCCTCAGAGCGGGTCCCTCTTGATGGCATAGTGATCGAAGGCCGTTCTACCCTTGATACCAAGGCTCTTACGGGAGAAAGTCTGCCAAAGAGCGTTTCTGAAGGAGAAAATGTTGCATCCGGATGCATTAACCTTAGCGGTGTATTGCGTGTGCGTGTGAGCAAGAGTTATGGTGAATCTACTGCGTCCAGGGTGTTGGAACTGGTTGAGAATGCCGCGGAGAGCAAGTCGCACAGCGAATCTTTCATCACCCGCTTCGCCAAAGTCTATACACCTGTTGTGGTCGGCCTTGCCGTGCTTCTGGCAGTTGTGCCTCCTCTTGCCGGGGCAGGTCCTTTTGTGACATGGCTCTACCGGGCACTTACTTTTCTGATAGTATCGTGCCCGTGTGCCCTTGTGATTTCAGTCCCGCTCAGTTTCTTTGGAGGGATAGGCGCTGCATCCCGCAGAGGTATTCTGGTCAAAGGCGGCAATTACCTTGAAGCCCTCTCCAGGGTTGATACAATTGTTTTCGACAAGACAGGCACCCTTACCGAAGGGGTGTTCGAGGTGAGTGCGGTGCATCCTGAATTGATAGGGGAGAAGGAACTGCTGCATCTTGCCGCACATGTGGAGCGGTATTCTTCGCATCCTATCGCGGAGGCTCTCCGTACTGCTTATGGCAATGAATCGGATGACTGCGAAGTGAGCGATGTTTCCGAGAGCGCAGGAAGGGGAGTGAAAGCAATAGTGAACGGCAGGACGGTATGTGCCGGGAATGTCAAGATGATGGAAGAAGCGGGCTGCGAAGTGAACGATTGCCCCAAATGCAATCATGCCGGCACGGTTGTCCATGTTGCGATAGACGGTGTATATGCAGGACATATCGTGATTTCGGACCGTATCCGTCCCGAATCGGCTGAAGCCGTTAAAGCCGTCAAAGCCGAAGGGGTGGGAAAGACCTTCATGCTTACCGGGGATTCTGCAAAGGTTGCGGCTGAAGTTGCCGATACCCTTGGGTTGGAAGGCTACTGCGCCGAACTTCTGCCTGAAGGAAAACTTAATGCACTTGAAAAACTTATGAAGGATACGGATGGTAATCTTGCCTTTGTCGGGGACGGCTTGAACGATGCCCCGGCGCTTGCCAGGGCAGATGTCGGTATAGCGATGGGCGGTCTCGGATCGGATGCCGCCATTGAGGCCGCAGATGTGGTGTTGATGGATGACAACCCTTCGAAGATTGCTGTTGCCATCAGGACTGCACGCAAGACCATAGGAATTGCAAGGCAGAACATAGTCTTTGCAATCGTGGTCAAGATTGCCGTGCTTCTTCTGGCCGCTTTCGGACTTGCTCCGATGTGGCTTGCCGTGTTTGCAGACGTAGGAGTTACAGTGCTTGCCGTGCTTAACGCGATGAGGCTGCTCGTCTTCTGAACCGAGGCTGGGGATCCCCCCTGCGCTGAAGCACATAGCGTGAGGGGGCGCCTCCGTTTTCAGCGTCGAGGGCCTGACGGCGAAGGTCGCCGATTCCGCTTTCTTGCTGGTTTTTGTCTATAATGAGTCCAACTCTCATATCAGGGAAAGATGTCAGCATGGAGTAGTCGCCGTTGCTGTCGCCTCCGACCAGGACCGGCCCGCGGCCGTCATAGCGGGGCGCGATATATTCCCGGATGGCATCGCTCTTACCTTTCTTGTAAGGCTGGATATAGCCCTGCTGATATTCCTGAAGGATAAAATCGGTGCTGTCGCGTTTCATGCGGATTGCAAAAACCTGCGCAGTGTCAAGACCAAGGAATTCCGGGTCGCAGGCCATGGCTTCCACAATCGCTTCCATTGAAGCGGAAAACACATATACATCTATTCCGTTTTCGGGCAGGGATTTGTAGAGCCTGCGCATTTCGCGGCTGAGTGCCAGTCCGTCCGGAACCATATAACTCACTTTACCCGCTTCTCCCATATCCGGACTCTCCCATAGCTCATTTTTGAGACATTTCTTCGCAATCTGTGCGCGGACGCCTTCTTTGATAAGGGCATCCACTTCGGGGTAGGTCATTTTATGATACAGGGCCATCACGGTTGCAAGCGCCCTGTCGTAGCCGAAAGTGAAGAACAGGCCTTCATAGAGCCCCCATACCTTCACTCTGTAATCCAGATACTCGTCCATCGAATGGAGTATCTTTATCTGCTCCGCTGTGAGTTCGTTTCCGCACGACACCCCGGCCGTATTCATCATTGCGGCATAGTCGGATGCGAAATCAGCCACCAGCATCCTGGACGTTACACCTGCCGCACCTGCTCCGGTGAGTATGGTGTCGGGATCGGGAATGTGCGAAAGAAAAAGTCCGGGAACCTCTTCGGGCGTGAAATTGAATCGAAAATTCTCGATCTGCCATTTCATGGTAGAGAGTTCTACGTCTTGAAGTATCGTGGTGTTGTCGTAGTCGAAAATGGCATAATTTACGTTCCGCCCGGCATCATCCGCTTCTGCCTTGCAGTCTTTCATGAGTTGGCACAGTGCTTTGTAAGGGACTTTGCTCCAGTCGCCCCGGGGCATTGGTGAAGTGCATGAGATTGCGGCAGCGGCCGCAAGGAAAAGTATAATTGTATTTTTCATAATTATTTCATGCTTGTTTGAGCCGATTGTTGCTGGATGGCGTTCTGTGAATTCACCACATCGTCGTTGGTGATTGAGCGGCGGGTCTTCTTTACCTGGAAATTGTTCTTTCCGAAGTTGTATGTGAGTTCTATGCCGATGTTTCGTATCGGAACGGAGAATTTCCCTTCAGTGATAAATCCGTCACCTTTGCTATAGCTTTCAAAACTGGCGTATTTCCCTCCCTTAAGATTGCTGAAGGCGCGGACAGAGACATTTAACTTGTCTTCCAGGAATCCTTTGGAGACTCCTGCCACGGCTCCGCTGAAACCGCTGTTCCAACCTTGCAGGGTGTATCTACGGGAGTTGGCGAAAAGGTTCGCGCTCAGACGCAGGTCCCAGAATACAGTTTGCTGTACCCCGGCCATGAACTGAAAGTTCCATCCATGATTATCCTGTTTGAGTACAGCGCTTTTGATGAGATTATAGCCTACGTTGCAACTGGAGAAAATGCGGGTATCCTTGTGCGGAGTGAGATTGAAAAAGTAATTGAACCCCGCAAAATGGTTGTCGACGATATTGCCGTATGTGGAGTGCATGATCATTTTGGAAGGATTGTCCGGATCGGCTGCATATTTCTGAAAAGCCGAAATCCCTCCCTCTCCGTAACGGTAATTCAGGCCTGCATTAAACATGAATGCGGGGGAAAAGAAGTTGTATTTCAGGGCTATGTTGTGTGTCTTTTCGGGATCTATGCCGGAGTCCCCGTAAGAAATTTGCGTAGTGCTGCTGCGGTTGATAAAGGGGTTGAGGTAGCTTATGCCCGGCCGGCGGATACGAATGTTGTATGTGAGTCCGAGATTGCTGATCGGGTTCAGGTTATACTGCAGGCTGAAATTGGGGATGAGATTGTCGTAATGACCGTCATACCCGGTTCCGTCGGCATAGGAAACATCCAGCCATGTGTATTCGTAACGCAGTCCGGCCTTCAGGGAAACGTTTCCGAATGCTCCTGCATATTCGGAATAAGCAGCTGCTATATTGTTGTGGTGATGGTATTCGGAGTTGTCGCTGTCTTGAAGAACGAATCCGGAACCGTTATCCAGATAATATGAGTCATGCGAGAAATTGTTGCGGTAGATATACTTCAGTCCGCTGCTGAGGCTCTGTCCTTTGCCGATTGGCGTTGTGAAATCCGCCTGGAAAGTGTGCTCCTGCGAGACATTTCTGCCATCGAATTTCCGCCCCGGCACAACTATTCCTGTCATTGATTCTATATCGGTCCGGCTGAATTCTTTCTCGGGATCTCCCGAAAACCGGTAAGACAAAGTGAACATCCGTTCTTTGTTGGCTGCGGAACTGTGCTGCCAGTCAAAACTTGCATCCAGACCGGTTGACCCTCCATTTGCAGTCTGGCTGCCGTTATATTCGTATATGTTCGATCCGGCGACAGCGGCTTCGACCGAGGCGTCTGCTTGCTGCCTGTACGACCAGTTGCGGAGTCCTACAGAAGCGGAAAACAGGTTCAGCGTGTCCAGCTCGTAGCTGGCGTTCAAATCTCCAAAGGCATAGGGCGCCTTCTGGCTCAGCACTTCGGCGCCGGATGTAATATCCGTATCGACTAAACCGTCACTGACGTGCTGGGTGCTTTCCTGGATAGCTCCGGGCTGATTCTGCAATCCTATGTAAAGATTGCCGCCTATGGTAAATTTTCCTTTTTTTGCGTTGAGGTAAAGCCCTCCGTTCAGCCCGCCTCTGGAATCTGCGCCCATGCTGACGCTTCCGTTGGCTCCGTCCGGAATCGCACTGGTTCCGTTTGCGGTATGTGCGGTAATGAGGTTGAGTACGCCACCGGTGCCTTCTGCGTCATACTTTGCGCCGGGATTTGTAATGACCTCGATGCCCTTCACGGCTGATGCCGGCATGACCTTGAATATTTTGGAAGGGTTGGAACTCAGCATCTGGTTGGGCTTTCCGTCAACATAAACCTTGAAACTGCCGCTGCCGTTTACGGTTATGTTATCTTGTCCGTCCACAGTTACCATCGGAACCTTGCGGAGCATTTCGAGCACGGTACTGGCTTTTGAGTCGGTATCACTCTCGACATCGTATGCAATCTTGTCGGCTTCCATCTTAATGAGGGGGCGGGCGGCTGTTACCTTGGAACTCTGCAGAGCCTGTACATCATCTTCCAGTGCGAAAACCCCAAGGTCGGTGGTCCCTTCGGACATGGTGAATTTCCGCACGGCCGTCGTCCTGCCAAGGTTGGATATCTGCACGCGCCACTCGCCGCCGTCTGATACATGACGCAGCCGTACGTTGAAAACGCCAAGGCTGTCGGTGATATCGTATCCTTTAAGATTTTCCGGAAGTGGGTCACCAAGAAAAATCTGAACTACCGCACCTGGCTCTGGAGCCTGTGTTGCGGAATCTACGACCTTGCCTGTAATCAGGTTTTGTGCACCGCTCAGGCTTATGTTGAAAGCCAGTAGTGCCAGAGCCAACAATAACTTCTTCATACCGGTTTATAGTAACGGGTACAATTATGCAAATATTAATCCAAATAACAATGATTTTCATTAATTTTGCCCCCCGATGTACAAAAATCTGCTGAAATTCTTTAAAGACTGGATGCTCCCTATCGCTATTACGACCGGGGCGGCTGTCTATCTGATACTTCATTTTGTGCCCTCGTTCAATGAAACAGGCTATATGACGGTCGCCCGCAGACTACAGCCGATCCTCATCAGCATCATGCTTTTCCTGCAGCTGAATGTTGTGGCACCGTCCGATCTTCGCTTTCACCGCTGGCATTTCCGCCTCATCGCAACGCAGGCCCTGCTTTTTACAATCTTCGCCCTTGCCTGCACCAGAATGCAGCACGGAGGAGTGCGCATCCTTCTGGAATGCGCGATGCTATGCTTCATCTGCCCGACTGCCGCTGCCGCCGGGGTAATCACCTCCAAGATAGGAGGAAGCCTACCCGGGATAATGACATATACCGTCCTTGCAGATCTGCTGGCCTCGCTGATGATTCCGCTGATGGTGCCGCTCGTGCACCCGGCTGCCGACATCAGTTTCTACGCTGCTTTCTGGGCGATAATCAAAAGGGTTTTCTCCATCCTCGTGCTGCCCTGCCTGCTGGCATGGTTCATCCGCTATGTCTTCCCGAGTCTGCAGAAATGGCTTGCGCAATATGTCGGATGGGCGTTTTATGCATGGAGCTTTGGCCTTGTATTCGCCATTTCGCTTGCCACATCTGCCCTTGTTACCAGCGGGATAGGCATTCTGGTTACGCTGGGCATCGCTGCCGTGTCGCTTCTATGCTGTATCTTCCAGTTCTGGTTCGGACGCAGGATCGCGCGTTCATACGGGCGGTCGGAATCGGTTACCGCCGGACAGGCCCTCGGTCAGAAAAACACGGGATTCATTATCTGGCTCGGACTCAGTTTCATGACTCCTGTGACTTCGGTGGCGGGCGGTCTTTATGCAGTATGGCATAATCTTGTGAATTCCTATGAACTCTACAAGTCAAGAAAAGTTGGTTAGGGCAGCGGCCGTGCTGCTTATAATGCTTTTCGCGTTGCAGCCGTTGAGAGGGCAGTCCGACGTGAGCCCCTCCATGCTGTTCCGTGGAAGGTTGGCCGAGAGGTATCCTTCAAAATTCAACGGGACGCCATATTGGGACACGCTTTCCTTCCGGAAGGGAACTGTAATGTACAACGGCTTGCTCTATGAGGACGTTCTCATGA
>CACXHM010000086.1 GCA_902767465.1 uncultured Bacteroidia bacterium | reverse complement strand
TGTCTCCGCAATAAGGCGGAGGCTGTTTTCTGCTGTGAGATTGTTTTCCATTTCTTTCATTTTTTATGATAACCTTTGGGTACCCCGTCGCCGCTGCGCACCGGTTGGAGAGTAACACCGATGCAAATATAAAGTAGTTTATTTTATAAATCAAATTTTTCTTTATTTTTCTTGCAATTCTCCATGTTTTGGCAAGTCTTTGATACTCACCTTCGATCAGAAATAGGACGGGCTGTCCCTGATAGGCACGGCTTTCAGTTCTCCTTCAGTTTCGTGGCCGAGAATGCGGCGGATATGAAGAATGTTCCGCCCGTAGTAGTCTTTTTCGCCCGGGACGAGGGAGTTTATGCGCACGATCTGGGAGGCATGGATAATCTTGTGGTTTCCGATGCAAAGGGCCACATGCCCCACCGAAGTATTGCCGAAGAACACCAGATCCCCGGCCTTCATGTCTTCAAAAGGAACCTCGATGCCACACTTTACCTGCTGCGACGCGTCACGAGGCAGCAAGATCCCGTTCATAAAATAGCAGAAGCCCGTAAGGCCGCTGCAGTCAAAGTGACCGACACTCATCCCGGCCCACATGTATGGCATGCCCAGAAACTGTTTCGCAAGGCTCACAATGTCGCCCGAAACATCTTCTCCGCTGGCAAGGCGATGCCAGCAAACATCCTCGGCCCAGGTGCGGAAAGGTTGCACGTCGGAAGCCGGGACGAAACCCTGCCGGCCATCCGGAAGAGCAACGGAAATCCAGCCCGAACCGGAGGAAGCCTTTCCTGCACCTACGATGCAACTCATTTTCAAATTGCTGATATGGGCCGATTGGGCGGACGTTTCCTCATAGACAAAAGTATCGTCTTTCAGACATATGAATCTATCCTTCGACAACCACTTCCTGGCTTCCTTTTCCGTAAAAGGCTGCAATTTCGGGCCATACTCCCCCATCTTCGCCTGCTCTCCTGCAGAAAGAGGCTGCGTGGGAGAGAGCGCGAGTTCATTCACCCATCCCTCGTATGGTTCCGGAGTCCTTACCTTCACCCAATAGCCCTTTGTCTCCAGCACCTGAACCAGAGTACCCATACGACTCTGGCTCACGCACTCGCTGCCATAGCGGGGCTCGGCACGCATAAAACAGTCGCTCACGTTCACGAGCGCCCATCGCGTGCCATCATCCTGTGCAGATGCCCGCATGCAGGATGCAAGGATTACACTGGAGCATAATGCGCTTATTATCAGTATTTTACTTGAAAGTCTCTGGTGCATTTTCACCAGAGATAAAACATTGTTCATATTGATTTTCAATTGATTACGAATCAGTAAAAAAACACATCAGCTGCAAGCTTTTCTGCACAAAGTTAATTAAAAGCTGCAATTTGCTATCTTTGTAGCCGATGAAACATGTCATAACGATTTTTACATTGCTTATTGCGCTGGGAGCTGTCCAAAATGTTTGCGCACAGGGATCTGAAGCAGCGAAAGGCAGCGTCAACAACACGGTAAGGGCTCTTGACGGGAAGGGAGGCAGGCTCGAGCACAGCGTCTGGGGAATACTCGCAGTGAATTTCAAAGGTGACACTCTGGTCAGTCTCAACTCAGGAAGGTGCATGGTGCCCGCGAGCAATATGAAACTCATTACCACCGCAGCCGCATATCTCAAACTGGGAAGGGCCTACACTTTCAAGACCACGCTTGCCACCGACGGCAGCGTCTGCGACAGCACCCTCCGCGGAAACCTATATATAATTGGCGGCGGAGATCCCCTGATCGGCGACTTGTTCCCGTACCTCCCGAAAGAGGACGTACCCTTTGGAAAGTGGCGCAAAGTTCTCGTGGACAATGGCATATACAGGATAGAAGGAGATATTGTCGGGGACGGAAGTTATTTTGAAGGGGAACGGCGGCATACCGACTGGAGCACAGAAGATGAAAAGAGCAAAGACGGAGTGGTGCCTTCGGGGCTGACCTGGCGGGGGAAAATGGGTGACAGCATCCCGGACGGACCGCTTGCAGCAGCAGTGCATTTCAGGGACTGGCTGATACGGAACGGGATTGAAGTAAGCGGAATTCCCGACCAGGCAGACTCTGGCAAGATGGTGCCCGACTCCCTCACCCTGCTTGGAAGCGCCATGTCCGCATCAATCAACCACATCGCATCCATCGCAAACCATCAGTCCGACAATTTCTGTGCGGAAACCCTCATCAAGGCCATCGGCAAGGCGAACAATGGTTCTGATGACTACGACAGCGCTACAGCCGCACTGCACCGGGCGCTCTCTCCAATCGGCCTTGCCGGCCCCAGCGGAGCGATGCGTTTTGCAGACGGAAGCGGTCTTTCGCGCAAGAACTACGTCTCTCCGGAATTTTTCGTAAGACTGCTTACCGCAATGAGCAGGACCAGCTGCTATAAAGATTACCTGAATTCCCTTCCCCGGCCCGGCCGCAAAGACGGGACACTCACGACCCGCCTTCCCAAGGCCCCTCAGGAGGTAAAGAACCGCATATATATGAAGAGCGGAAGCATGAACGGCGTGAGATGCTTCTCCGGCTACATTCTCCCCTCTGATGGAGATACCCGCAAAACCATAGCCTTCAGCCTGATGGTCAACAATTTCGTAGGACGTCAGACAGAACTGGCGCCAATTCTCGACAATATCATCCTTGAACTTGCAAACGAAAATTGACATGAAAAAAGCTATCCTTACTTTGGCCGCAATTTTGGCATTCCTTCCGATTTCCGCACAGAAACCGCTGAGTTTCAATAAGGTTGAAATAAAAGGCAGTGTAGATGAGATGGTTTCCGCCCTGGGCAAAAAAGGGTTTAAATACGAGGAAACCAACGACGGAGTTCCTCTGGTAATAGGGAAATATGCAGGTTTCACTGACGTAGAAGTCAACATCATCCCGGATGACGCCGGGCAGGCCCGGGCAATCAGAGCCGAAATTCCTCCGAGGCTCTCATGGGTAAAACTCGAAAACGACTACAGTACAGTCAAGGCCATTCTTACCAAACAATACGGAAAAGCCGCGGAAGATATTGAAAACTTCGAAGGCGGGCCATTCGAGGAGAGTTCCGAGAAGTTGGTTGCACTGATTAAAAACAAATGTACCTATCGCAGCGTTTTCGTGTGCAACGAAGGAAAAATAACCCTGACGCTCAAGCATCAGGGTCCTATCTGCTTTGTATGTATTCTATTTGAAAACGCCTGATCAAAGGCTGTCTATCCACTCTTTCATTTCCGCTTCATGTGCTTTCGCACTTTGGAAAAGCGCCCACTGGTTGCGGGTGCGGTCCATGTTGTGTTCGGGATATTTGATTCTGTAATAAGTATTGCCGTTGATGTAATCGGCAAAGAACCGCACGCACTGCATATACGGGAAGAGGCAGGCTGCATAGGGGAGATTCTCTCTTTCGACAGGGGTCAGAAATGCTTTTGCAGACTCAATATATCCCTTGCTGAAAGCTTTGAATATTTCCATGTTGAACCCCACTTTGGAGATGTCTGGATCATCTTCTGCAGTATAATTTGCAGCCGTACGCAGGAAATCTCCGAAATCTGAAAATACGAAAGATGGCATTACGGTGTCAAGATCGATCACGCAGAGGACATTGCCATCCTTGTCGAACATCATGTTGTTGACTTTTGTATCGCAGTGACAGATGCGCTTTGGAAGTTTTCCTTCCCGGAAGAGGCGCTCCGCCTTGGTCATCTCCTCTTCATATTTTCCTATCTCTTCCACCAAAGCCTGTACTTCCGGATCTGCCATACGGCCGGCCTTGTCGGCAGCAACGGCTTCGTGCAGCTGGCGAGCGCGCAGTTCCATGTTATGAAAATCGGGAATGGTTTCACCAAGGGTGTCGGGAATATCGGCAAGCTGCGCCTCGAAACGCCCGAACGCCTTGCCGGCAAAATAGGAATATTCAGGCGTAACAGCCTCATAAGTAACTGCATCCGGAATAAAAACAGATACCCGCCAGTAGGTATTGCCATCTGTCCAATAGGTCTTGTCACTTTCTTTAACTGACACGAATCTGAGCACCTTGCGGTCTATGTCATTTTCTGCGGCTTCCTTCAGTTTGGAACGGATATGCCGGGTAACACACTCAATATTGTGCTGCAGCAGTTCGACATCCTTGAATATTGCGTTGTTGATGCGCTGGAGCACATATTCTTCCGGGCCGTCGGCCTTTACCATGTATGTATCGTTGATAAGCCCGTTGCCAAGAGGGGCAATACTTTCAATATTTCCTTTGATGGCGAATTTGCCGGCAATCAAAGCAAGATCCTGTTCCGTTTTCATTGATTAGTGTTATTTCGTCGGCGAAGATAGTTATTTTTCGTATATTTGTCCAAACTAATCAGCCATGAAAAAGATTCTAATTACATTGTTGGCCGCCCTTTTGTGTTTTGCAGCAGTTGCAGAACCTGGCGCAAGGAGAGAAGAACGCAAGGCGCACAGAGACTCCGTCAAGATAGCACAAATGACCGGTGCACACCATAAAGGAGTGAAAATCAGACTTGACGGTACGGTCCTGACTCCCGAACAGAAATATCTGCTCCTGTCCAATATAGATTCCACCGACTTCAATCCTGCCTGGAAACAGTATACAAGGCAACGCCGCATAGGCAACGGTCTTGCGATAGGCGGCTCTTGCATGATTGGCGTGGGCGCTGCAGCGGAAGTTGTTGCACTCGGATATGTGGTTGTAGGTGCACTTGTAGCTGTCTTCTCGTTTGGCCAAGCCGACATGGAGGAAGTAATGCGTCCTGCTGGATACTTTGCTGCAGGCGGTCTTGCCGCTGCCGGAGTGGGGGCTGCAGGACTCGCCCTCGGAATCCCCGTAAGGGTAAGGGCCGATAAAAAGATGAAGGCCGTATGTGATGAATACAACAATACTTCCGTCAGGGTCGAGAAAGAGGTGATTTTCGGAAGCACCGCATCCGGAGTCGGCCTGGCGCTGCGTTTTTAGTGCGGCCGTGATAGCTAAACCACTATTAAACAGCTGTTTATAAAAAACAACGTGTCTGAATTCCAGCGAGTCAAAATGCGCAAAAAACTGATTATCTGTACATTAGCCACCACGGTGTTCGTATCGCTTCTTTCTGCACAAGCGCAGAAAGACTACAGCCGTTTCCCAAATCCTGCCCTTGCCGAACTGATTGATCATTGTCATCCTGCGGCTGGGCTGAACGCATGCCCGTATGATATCGCTGTCGTCCCCGGCCCCGACACAAAGGCGCCACACGGATATAAGCCGTTTTATATCAGCCATTACGGTCGTCACGGTAGCCGTTCGGGTTGGGATCAGAGCCGCTACGAAAACATCATCTCCACGCTGCAGGCAGCCAAAAATGAAGGCGTTCTTACTGCCCGTGGAGATTCCCTTCTGCAGGAAACCATCGTCATCCGTACCCTGGTGAACGGAATGGACGGGCGCCTGACCCTTCGCGGACAGCGCGAGCATCGGGATATCGCAGACAGGATGTACAAGCGCTTCCGCCGTGTGTTCCGAGGCGGCGACGGTCACGTCCGGGTAATCAGCAGCACCGTGCCGCGCTGCCTGGTCAGCATGGCGGCGTTCACCAACCGGCTTCAGGTCCTCGAACCCGGGCTCGATATCACAATGGACTGCGGCGCGGAAAAAATTCAGCATGAAGTGAGCAACGATGCGCCGGAGGAATTGAGAAATGCCGCCAAACCCATTCTGGATTCGCTCCGAAATGCTATGAACGTGGACTTTGATGCAGCGGTGCTGCCGCTGTTTACAGACGCAGCGGCAATGAAACGTCTGGTGCCCAACACCAAATACTTTACCCTTGCAATCTTTGGGACAGCCCGCACCAGCGCGGCCTTCGAGGTTAAATTCGACGTATTCCGCTTTCTGCCCTTTGATGTGATCTATGCCTGGATGGAATACAACAACCTTAATATGTATCTTGGCCAGTGCAATTCCGCTCAGTTCGGCGACCTGAGGATGGCCGCAGCTACCGGTGTTTCGGAAAACATTGTCCGCTGCGCAGATGAAGCCATTGCGGGGAACGGTCCTGCCTCCGACCTGCGTTTCGGCCACGACTAC
>CACXHM010000085.1 GCA_902767465.1 uncultured Bacteroidia bacterium | reverse complement strand
TGCCCTCAACGGAGACGGGAATGTGCTTGGTTTTGCCGAAATTATCGACAACTATGGTGCAAAAGCCGGAAAGGCCGTCTATATGTATGCCGGCGTAAGTTCCCTGCGGCTCGGCAATTTTGAGGATGCTGTCTCCTATCTCAAGAAATACAACGGAAAGGAGCCCATCCTTGCAGCCAAGGCCCTTGCCTGCCTTGGAGATGCTTATGTGGGACTTGAGCAGTACGATAACGCCATTGCCGCCTACAAGAAGGCCGTTGCAAAGGCCGACAATGCAATAGCTGCATCTTATCTGGTAAAGGAAGGTCTTGCCCTTGAAAAGGTGGGCAATAAAGACGCCGCTCTCAAATGCTACAAGACTGTCAAGAATGACTATCCGCAGAGCATGGAGGCCTATGATATCGACCGTTACATCACAGCCGTGGAGGAGTAGGAAATGGGAAGAGCTTTTGAATTCCGCAAGGAAAGGAAACTGAAACGCTGGGGTCACATGGCCCGCACCTTTACCAAACTCGGCAAGGAAATCACCATTGCCGTCAAGCAGGGCGGTCCGGATGTGACCGGCAATCCGCGTCTGCGCGCCCTTATGGCTGAAGCCCGTTCCGAGCAGATGCCAAAGGAGAATATCGAGCGTGCCATAAAGAAAGCTACCGAGAGCAAGCAGGGCGACTTCAAGGAGGTCATCTATGAAGGTTATGGTCCTTTCGGCATCGCTTATCTTGTTGAAACCGCAACTGACAATACCACCCGTACCGTCGCCAATGTTCGCAGTTATTTCAATAAATGCGGCGGCACTCTCGGTACCAGCGGCAGTGTTGCGTTTATGTTCGACCATAAGTGCGTTTTCCGCATCAAGGAAAAAGAAGGCATGGATATCGATGAACTCGAACTTGAGCTCATCGATTTCGGAGCTGAAGAAGTGTTTGAAGAAACTGTGGTTGACAAGGATGACAATGAGAGCAAGGAAGTCGTCATCTATGGCGACTACGCATCTTACGGCTCAATCCAGAAATTCATCGAAGACAACGGCTATGAACTTGTCTCCGGAGGTTTTGAGCGCATACCTACCACTGAACTCAAGGAAGTTACTCCTGAGCAGCGTTCCACGCTTGAAAAACTTATCGGACTGCTCGAAGATGATGAGGACGTAACCAACGTCTATACCACCATGAAGCCTGCAGACGAGTAAGAGTCAACAAATCAGTTTATAATCCGCGGTTAACTGCCGCGGATTTTTTATATTTGTGAAGAAACTGATAACGACATGAAAAAATACCATCTGGGACTACTGCCCCGCGTGCTTATCGCAATCATACTCGGTGTACTTTTAGGACTGTTTGTCCCTGACTGGTTTACCCGCATATTCGTGACGTTCAATGGTATCTTCTCGCAGTTGCTGGGCTTTATGATCCCGTTGATCATTGTAGGACTTGTGACTGCAGCTATCGGTGATATTGGACACGGAGCAGGGAAAATGTTGCTGGTAACAGTCTTTATTGCCTATCTGGATACAGTGATTGTGGCACTTGGAGGATTTTGCGTCGGTGATGCGCTGTTCCCTTCAATCGTTAGCAAGGTGGGCAGTGCAGATTCCATTCAGGAAGCGTCAAGTCTTGCGCCATATTTCAGCATTTCCATTCCTGCCATGTTCGACGTAATGACGGCCTTGGTGTTTTCCTTCATAATGGGACTGTGCCTGGCCGCGGTGGAACTGCCGGCCCTCAGAAGTTTCTTTTCGGAATTCAAGTTGTTCGTTGCCAGGGTGATAGAAAAACTGATTATTCCACTTCTTCCTTACTATATTTTTGGCATATTCCTGGATATGGCGGCAACCGGAAAAGTTGCCTCGGTGCTCAAAGTTTTCGCTCTTATCATAGTAGTGATATTCGTCCTGCATATCATGGTGCTGTTATATGAATTTGCCGTTGCATGTCTGTTTACAGGCAGGAATCCGTTCAAACTGCTATGGAAGATGCTGCCTGCATATTTTACCGCCCTGGGAACTTCCAGTTCAGCTGCTACGATTCCGGTAACGCTCCGTCAGTGCATTGCCAATGGCGTGCATGAGGATGTTGCGGGATTCACCGTACCTTTATGTGCCACGATACACATGCCGGGAAGTGCAATGAAGATAACCTGCTGCGCCATTGCGGTTTGCCTGATGTCAGGCATGCCTGTGGAGGCCGGCAGATTCGTAGAATTTGTATTGATGCTGGGCATAATGATGGTCGCGGCTCCCGGTGTGCCCGGAGGCGCTATCATGGCAGCCCTTGCACCTTTGGCTTCCGTTCTTGGCTTCGATGCTGAACAGCAGGCACTTATGATAGCCCTTTACATTGCAATGGACAGTTTCGGCACGGCATGCAATGTCACCGGAGACGGGGCTGTCGCGCTGATAGTACAGCGATTGTTCAGAAAGTAGTCTTTTCTTTTTTTCAGGTTTACCGTTTTGCGACCCCCTCCCTAATGATATGACCCCCAAAAGTTGGACGGTTAATAATAGATTTTTATATACAATGAGTTCGGTACTGTACCGGACTCATTCCGTTTAACCGCAGTTTGATTCGTTCGTGGTTGTAGT
>CACXHM010000084.1 GCA_902767465.1 uncultured Bacteroidia bacterium | reverse complement strand
GTGGACCAGACCTTCATCGCAGCTATCCTTACCATCATCGGTTACGCCATCAACGATAACGTGGTTATCTTCGACCGTATCCGTGAGAACAAGTTCCTGCACCCGAATGCCGATTTTGCAGAGACGGTGAATACCTCGCTCAACGCGACCCTCACCCGTACGGTCAACACTTCCGTATCAACCCTCCTCCCTATGGTTGCCATCGCAATCTGGGGCGGTGAGAGCATCAGGGGTCTGTCCGTAGCACTCATCCTCGGTATCCTCATCGGAACCTACGCTTCCATCATGATCGGTACGCCTGTCATGTTCGACAGCACCAGGAAGGCTGTTTCGAAGAAGTAATTCAGACACCATCTAAAGTAGAGGCCGGCTAAAAGCAATTTTTAGCCGGCTTCTCTTTTTCGTGATACTGGGCGTGGTGTATATGATTCCACACTTTATATGAACACCAAAGGGTCAACATTATCCTGGAAAAGCTTAGCATATTAGTATAAATTTGCAACGTATCGCTTGTTTAAGATATTAATATATCAACATGCCCGCACCTGCGGATTGCGTACTGGTATTTATCCCTATTCAAAGTATAGAACAGTTTACTTCGGAACAACAATGAAAAAGCCATTGATTATAACATTCTTTTGCTTTTTTGCATCATTCTCATCAGCACAAGAGGCCTTTGTTGACAATACCCTGTCGAGATATGGGATTGTATTGAGACCCGAGAAAGATTGGCTTATAGAAGAGATAGTGGACATAAGCTGGTCTCCTGCAGAAATGCTTCGGAGAGGGGCCGCACTTTCCATAAACGTTTTCAGCGCAACCCTTTCCGACAGAGACAAGACTACAATAATTTTTCTGCCGTTGATAATCGCTGTTCCGGAAAAAGGGCAGGAGTTCTCCCTACACACAGCCATGAGGCATGAGGTTTACTGGTCTGTAGGACGACATTTTGCAGAATTTAACGGGAGTCCGTACCCTCCAGAAGATTTTGATGAAATGAAATATCTGGATTCATTACCGCAACGCAAAGCCCAGAATTATTTCAATGCATCAAAGGTGTATAAGTACAGTATTGAGAGTGGCGACACTTCTTTTTGGCGATATCTTCCAGGCACGGAAGAATTCTTGACCAACATACCTGAAGAACAAGAATTACTGGAAAGTGAATCAGTCTCGATAGTCCGCTATTTTATATATAGCGAGACCGGCAAGGCATATCATTTTTTAGTTGTTCATAAAAATGACCGTATACCCCGCAATCTGGAAAGAATAATCGGTCACATGATTTCGTTCTGGTAAAGAAATCATCTCACGTCCTATTTCCCAGCCTGATAGCTGATCCCCAGCCGCTCGAGGCCAGTGATAAACTCGGTGCACACTCCGATGGGAAATTTCTTGGAGAAGAGCTCCACCCTGTAGCCGGTCGCAGCGTCAAAGAGATACACACTCAGCCTGGTTTTACCGGGGAAGGCTTTCAGGAGTTTCACGAGGCTCTTGCGGAAGTTCTCGTTGAGCTGGGTGGAATCCAGATTGATGGAAAAGCCCTTCAACTTATCTGCCGACACGTTGCCAAGCAGTGAAACCTGGCGTATTTTGAAATTGAAGGGTGCCTTTTTGCCCTGGGCCCTTTCTTCCGGCTTTAGCCGATAACGCTCATCTATTTCCCCCTCAATAAACAGGTTCTCATGCAGTTTCATATAGGGCATGAACGCCTCGTAGTCCTTGCCGAAAAGAGCGAGTTCGTAGGTGCCGCTGTAGTCTTCCAAAACTATCCTCCCGCCAGGAGCGCCGGTACGGGTAGTTATCTGCTTGACATCTGTTACGATACCCGCCACACAGGTTTTTTCCGGTTTGCCGGCTTTCTCCACTTCATCGATTCTGGATGGGAGGTCGGCAAGTTTGCAATTGGTGAAAGCATTTATTTCAAATGCGTAACGGTCAAGAGGATGCGACGACAGATACATCCCGACGACATCCTTCTCCCTCTGCAGAAGGTCCAAAATATCTTCTTCTCCCACAAACATCGGCATTTCCGGGCGCTGGGGCTTCATCTCCTCAACCTCACCGAACAGAGAACTTGCGCTGTCCACCTTGTCATTGCGATAGAGGTCCGCGTATCGTACAAGTTCATCGACAAACTGTTCGCCGCTCTTTCCAAGGGTATAGAACTGTGCTCTCTTGTAGCCAAACGAATCAAACGCTCCCGCATTTATAAGGGTTTCAAGCGATTTTCGGTTGATCCCTACGGGTTTGTCCATCTTCTGGCTGTAAAGGGCCATCCGCTCCATGAATTCCCAGATATCGGCAAAGGCCCCATTCTGAGCACGCTCGTCGATAATGGCATTTACAACGTTCTCGCCAAAGCCCTTGAGGCCGCCCATTCCGAAACGGATGTCACCCTCCTTGTTGACGCTGAAATCCTTGTCGGATTCGTTGATATCGGGGTTCAAGACCTTGATTCCTCCCTTCTTGCAGTCGGCCATAATAGCCTTGAGTTCATCCATGTTGGAACTCTGCTGCGTCAAGTTGGACGCCTGGAACTCGCTGGGGTAGTGAGCCTTGAGCCAGGCTGTCTGATAACTCACCCAGGCATAGCAAGTGGCGTGACTCTTGTTGAATGCGTATTTTGCGAAAGCTTCCCAGTCGGACCAGATTTTTTCGAGGGTGGCTGAAGGATGCCCCTTGGCCTGCGCCCCTTGCATAAAATCGACCTTGAGGCCGTCGAGAATATCCTTTTTCTTCTTTCCCATGGCCTTTCGGAGCTTGTCGGCTTTTCCTTTGGAGAAACCTGCCAGAGTCTGAGAAAGACGCATAACCTGCTCCTGATAAACGGTAACCCCATAGGTTTCTTTAAGAAGATCCGCCATCTCGGGAAGGTCGTAATGTACCTTCGATGGATCGTTTTTGCCTGCAACAAAATCCGGAATATAATCCATCGGTCCCGGACGGTAAAGGGCATTCATAGCAATAAGGTCCTCAAAGCGCTCGGGATGCAGTTTCATAAGCCACTCGCGCATGCCGCCGGATTCAAACTGGAACACGGACTTCGTATCTCCGCGGGAATAGAGATCGAAGGTTGCCGGATCGTCGATGGGAATGGCCTCAATGTCGATCTCGGGGCCTCCGCGTTTGCGGATAAGATCCAGGGCCCTGGATATTATGCTGAGGGTCTTGAGGCCCAGGAAATCCATCTTGAGCATGCCCACGTCCTCGATCTGGGATCCCTCGTACTGGCTCACCCAGACCTTTTGGCCGGTAGCCTTGTCTTCGCCCATGGTGATGGGGATGTAGTCGGTGAGATTGCCGCGGCCGATGATCATGGCACAGGCATGGATACCTACCTGTCGGACACAGCCTTCCAGACGCTTGGCATATTCGAGCACCTCGCGTACGAGCGGTTCTCCCTCCTCGTACTCCTTTTTCAGTTCAGGGACATATTTGAAACAGTTCTCCAGGGTTGGCTTTTTCTCTGTTTCAACCCCATTCTCTTTCACCACAAAAGCCCTGTCGGGGATGAGTTTGGTAAGACGGTTGCTCTCGCTGAGGGCAAGGTCGCTCACGCGTGCAACGTCCTTTACGGCGAGTTTGGCAGCCATTGTGCCAAACGTTATAACATGGGATATATGGTCGGCTCCATAGAGGTCCTGGACGTACTGTATCACGCGGTAGCGTCCCTCGTCGTCGAAGTCAACGTCGATATCCGGCATGGAGATACGTTCCGGATTGAGGAAGCGCTCGAACAGGAGGTCGTATTTGACGGGGTCCAGATTGGTAATGCGAAGACAGTATGACACCACGCTGCCGGCAGCGCTGCCTCGACCGGGCCCAACAGAGATTCCGTTGTTCTTCGCCCAGTTAATGAAGTCCTGCACTATGAGGAAGTAATCCGGAAATCCCATGTAGGAAATGGTCTTGAGCTCGAAGTCGATGCGTTCGCGAAGGGCTGTATCGGTATCCAGAGCTTCGCCGTAGCGTTCGCGGGCCCCTTCCCAGGTGAGATGGCAGAGGAAAGCGACCGACTTGCAGAATTCGTCTCCCCGGTAGTTTCCTTTTTCATCGTTCCGGCCGCGGTCTATGACATCTTTGTATTCTTCCAGATATTTATCTATGTCGGCGAGGAAGGAGGGGTCGATGCTGAACTTTGGGAGGACGTGGGCGCTGTTGATGTCGTAGCGTTCCACTTTCTCCAGCACTTCCATTGTGTTGGAAACCGCCTCCGGGTGGTCAGGGAAAAGTTCAAGCATTTCCTCCTCGCTCTTCAGATATTCCTGCTGGGTATAGCGAAGACGTTTTGTATCACTTACAAGCGAATTTGTCGTAAGGCAGATGAGCCGATCGTGCGCAGGGCCGTCATCCTTGAGGATGAAATGAGTGTCGTTAGTCGCCACAACCTTCACTCCATGCTTCTTTCCGAGTTCGAAAACTGCCTCGTTTACCTTTTTCTGATTGTGATAAAGGTCAAGAGACATGCCGGGAACCTCGGTCTTGTGAAGCATCACCTCCAGATAATAATCTTCACCGAAGACACTTTTATGCCACTCTATCGCTCTGTCAACGCCGTCCATATCTCCAGCAAGGATTCCGCGGGGGATTTCTCCGGCAATACAGGCAGACGAGCAGATAAGTCCCTCATGATATTTTTGCAGTACCTCATGACTCACGCGAGGCTTATCGTAGTACATGCCCTCGATGTGCCCGGTGGATACTATCTTCATCAGGTTTTTGTATCCCTTGTAGTTTTTTGCAAGCAGGATAAGATGATAGTATTTGCGGTGCTCGTTATCTTTTAGACGATGGTCGTAATGCTGGGTAACATACACCTCGCAGCCTATGATGGGCTTGATGTCCGGAAACTTCTGGCTGACATCGAAAAACTCCTTCACCCCATACATGTTGCCATGGTCGGTAATGGCCAGACCGGGCATTCCCAACTCGTTCGCACGGGCGAAAAGTTTTTTGATGTTGGACATTCCATCCAGAATGGAATACTCGGTATGAACATGAAGGGGAACAAAACTTGCCATAGTCTTACAAAGTTATATAAAAACGCCCGACTTAAAAAGCCGGGCGAGAGGAAAAGTTATCAACAATTCCGGAATTATTTCTTAAGGTCGAAGCCGAGTTTGAGGCCTGTGACCTGGTCGATGATTCCGGAGAGGGATTTGAGCGTGGAATTGCTGGATTTTGCACCTACAACCTTAATGGCCTTCGTGGCAAAAGAAAGGAATTTATCAGCATCGAAAAGGATCTGGGCACCACCGGTAGTAGCAGTAACGGTTCCTTCCATTGTGAGATAATTGTAGAGTTTTCCGAACTTCATCACAAGAGCCTTGTTCTCGTAGGTATATGTGCCGGATGCAATTGTCTTGGCACCCGAGACTATGGTAAAAGTGTTATCCGTGTTGAAAGTAAGGGTAGCAACACCGGGGACGATTCCCACTTTCTTAAGGTATCCGTCCAGTTTGGATTCAAGTTTCTCCTTGTAAGCCGAGGCGGCGAGGGTGGTGAGAGTGTTGTCTGTCTCGATGGCGGAAGACACTCCGTTGTATGTCCATGTACCCGGAAGAGATACTGTTACGTTTTGCGAAATAACGTTGCCGAGAAGGGCGCCGAGCACGTTGCCGGCGGCGGAAGTCGCGGCGTCGGCAGAAGCCGATTCAGTCTTGTCTCCGGTAAGGACACCTTTGAGGGCACCGAGCAATCCGCTCTGTGCATTTGCCGCAGCAGCCGAAAGGATAAGGGATGCAGCGATTACGATG
>CACXHM010000083.1 GCA_902767465.1 uncultured Bacteroidia bacterium | reverse complement strand
TCCTTGATTGTGAATGGAGCACCAGCAGCACCTAGGGTAAGGGCATTGTTCAGTTTACCTGCAGCAATGCCGAACGGTACGTTGGAACTGTCTTTTACAATTCTTGTCAGAGTCCCGGACACCGTACAGTTTTTAAAGCTTGCTTCAGCAGCGCTATAACCTACCGCAAGGCCAAGCCCACTTACGCCGCTTACGCTTGTCAAACCGGCATCCCTCGTAAGAGAAACGTTTCCGCTGGTGCCGCAATCGTTCAGGTTATTCTTGTTGAATTGCCCGATAAGACCTCCGACGCATTCAAGGTTGCTCTTTGCAACCACAGTTACGTCCCCTTCATTGAAAACATTTGAGCAGTCCCTTACAGAGTAACCTATTGCACCACCAACCATAAGACGCCCTGCTGATTCAACTTCGATGTCAGCTTCGTTGGCATTGCGAGTGTATGACTCAATCATGTTCGCCTGTCCCGTTGTATGGGCAACCAGACCTCCGACACGACAATACACTCCATCAGTAGTATAAGCACCACCTGTAAATTTGACAAGCGATGCCGAATTCACGAAATCCTTGAATCCGCCATGAGTCTGCCCGGCAACTCCGCCTATGCAGACACGCGTTACCTTGTCTCCAACGTTAACAATCACATCGGCTCCGCTGAGATTGCGGCAGCGAACCGAATACGCGCTGGCATTAACCGACAGACCAAGTACTCCGCCAACAAACACGCCCACATAATTATTATCAGCAGGTTTCGTACCGTTGACAGTATGGTCGGCATAGGTAGTGACAGTTATTGGAGCGGCATTGCTCGCATCGCTGAGCACAGTAGCATTTTTCGAATTAGTATAAGCAAGCACGCCTCCGACTTTCAAGATATCCGGCTGGGAAACTCCTGAGAGCGAAGAATCATGCACGTTCTGAGTGACGGTAATCACTCCTCCGGCAAGATTGTCGCAGTTCTTAACCTGGGTATAAACCCTCGCGACTACCCCACCTACAGACGCTTCCTTGGCCTCAGTCACCACATCTATTGCACCGGAATTGTCGCAGCCGTCCACTACTGTTGCGGTGTGGCCTACAACGCCGCCTACCTGCATGACAGGGGACGAATTCCAACATTTAGTGTTGTTCACCGTGATCTTTCCGCTATTATAACAATTCGCTATGCTCCCGGTGAAGGCACCCTCGCCTACCACGCCACCCACGCAAGGGTTGGATGACGATCCCACATATTCGCTGTATCCACCATTGGAAATATTTCCAGTCAAGCTAAGTTCGCCACTGTTGCTGCATCCTCTCACAGATCCAGATACCGTTCCTGCCACTCCTCCTGTCTTCGAGCAGCGGATATAGTAGTTCTGGTTGGTTGCATTTGCTCCTTCAAAGGTCGGTGCGCTTGCCGTCACCTTTCCGGTATTGGTGCAGTCTTTCACGGAGCCTTCGATATATCCAGCAACACCACCGGTATTAAGCTCGTTCAAGCAACTGATCTCCTGTACATCATATTTATACAGAACATCTCCGCTGTTCGTACAGCCTTCTATCACGGCATTGTTCCCACAGGCTGCCCATGTGTTCAGAGCGGTAGAAAGCGTTGCAGGAGTGCCGCCAACGACACCTCCTACATATGATTTTGCACTGATACAGGCAGCGCTGGTGTAGGAAACCGTTCCGGTATTGATGCAGTCTGTAACCTTTGCCGAACCCTCGGTGCCGACCACCTTGCCAACAATGCCTCCAAGGTAGCGCGCAGAATGCAGTTGGGTTGAAGATCCTGCTTTTACCACGCTCTCGGGAGAGAGGCTGACCGCAGCGTTATTCGTGCACCCGGTTATGGTGCCGCTGCTCACTGCGGCAAAAGCCCCTATGCTGACAGGTTCATCGCTGTCGAACACCGCGCCTGAGACGCTGGCCATCGGCGCATTGTTCACGCAGTTCTCGATCGTTCCGCTGTTTTCCAAAGCAATGAACGCACAGTCGTCGTTCGCGGGAATCTCCATAGAACATGAAGCGTCGATAATAATGTTTTTCACCACTGCACCTTCCTTCACTTCGGCAAAGAGGGCGGAAGTCGTAGTCCAGTTCAGGAGCTTGTGGTTACCACCATTGAACGTGCCTGCAAAACTCGTAGCCGGAGCCAGGGTCATTCCGGCGAGGTCGATGTCATTTGCGAGAGTGGCAACCACGGACGCTGCGCAGGAAGGGGCGGCTGCAAGGAAGGCCCGAAGTTCAAGGGCATTTGTAATGTTGTATGCATCCGATGCACTTCCACCGTCGATAGCAGATATTTCCACACGGTGGCTACGCTGAAGGGTAAATGCATTGGAAGTGCTCTTCTGAACCATTTCTCCGGCTGTATTGAACATGGTGCATGTGATACCGGCACTGTAATTTCGCGGAAGTACCGCAACCCAGTATGTTCCGGTTTCGAACGCGGATATAGAAGCCAGGATGACACCGTTCTGTTCAGTTCCGCTGACGACTGTAGCCGAGGGAGCGGCAGAAGTGCAGTCAACCGCGACCTGTCCTGTCATGGCCTCTCCGCCATTGGCATATATAACCACGCTCGCTATATCACTCTTGCTGATTTCGAAGCCGATCAGGCCGCAGATATTCTTGAAAGCGAAACTGCGATCGGCTCCGGTGGAACTGGCCACCATGGGGTTGACCGGGAAATTGTCTTTTACGGGTGACTGATAATAAGGAATGTCAATCGTAGCCGTAACGCCGCTGAAAGAAACGGCGTTTGCAGCAGGATAAACCGCGTAATAGGTCTTGCTCTCGTCTACCTCGTCTCCAACCAGGGTGGTAGTGGCGCCGGAAGCAGAAGCGGTATATTCGGACTCGGTGGTGCCGTCACTCACCTTTACGGCGTCGTTCTCATCCCACCAGAGGGACTTGTCCGACTGAAGGGATACCTTTGTTTCGGTTCCCGCAAGAAAAGCATTGGTAGGGATGTCTATGACTGGTTCGTCCTGGGGAGCGCTCTCCTCAGTCTTTGAGCAGGCTGCTGCGACTGTCGCGGCAGCTGCGATAATCATGAATTTGTAAAGATTCTTCATAACTGTTCCTCCTACCAATTGAATGGATCTTGATTGTTGAAGCCCTCAAGCGATTCTGCTTCAGGGTCGGAGACCATGAAGACCTCCGGCACAGCCATCCTCAGCTCGTCAGCATAGGGATGGACGTACACTTCTTTCTGATTAAACTTTTTCATAAACCGGTTTTATATAGTGTTAATTAAGTATTTCCAGTTTGAAATTAGCAAAACGCAACTCGCATTCGTATTCCGAAGTCGACATCACGGTACCAGTCTCGCAGTCGCTTTCGAAATCAGTCTCGTCGAGGATGTACTCGAAAAGCACATCATCGTAGGGACGGAAACGAAGGCGGACTTCATCTTTTCCAAGCACTTCCGCCGGCAGCACGAAAGCATTGTCGGCAAAACCGAAGGAATTACTGAGCGGCGGATAGCAGCGGCGGCCATTCTGGTAATTGCCACCCGAAGGCCCGGGGCGCATGTGGATAAAATCCTTTCCTGTCGCTGCAACCTTGGCAATGGTGTAGGGTCCGTCCCCTATTGCATACTCCATACACCAGTGTGCGGGGAATATGCGATAGTATCCGAGTGTACCCCAGCACATCGCGCCCATGGTTGCCAGTACGCCGTTTCCGGATTTATCTGCCGTGGACAAGGTGGCAACCAGCCCCTTGTAGTCCGACACGGATCCATCCCCGCCAAACTCGAACCAGCCCTGGAGATTCATCACGAGGGTCAGGGCGAGTTTATTGCCGCTTCCATAATCTTCTACCGTGAGTCCGTTGTAATCTGGGGCGTTCTTCCTCCAGTTGGACAGTGCCGCCGGCTGTTCGTTTTCTATGGAAAGGGCTGCAACCGAGAACGTTGCAGCCTCGGAGCACCAGTTGTTCTTGGAAGGGATGACTGTATCGAAATGCGTGTAGGCGGAGCCATCGTCCGACATTGCAAAGCCGCTTTCATCGATCACGCGTATCTGATAGGGACCTGCATCCCCAACCCGGGCTATATCCTCATGCACAATGATCCCGCTGGTGGAACCGGCCCCCTGCGGGACACCGTTTCCGGCACGCCTCCAACTGCAAAGCATGTTCACAGGTGCATAGATTGCTGACATCTGAGAATCACACAAGAGCGCCGCCCAGCCATCGTAAAAACCTGCCGGATACGCATAGTTTTCCACTACATTGGTATAGGCTCCTCCCTTGTTCACGAACTCGGTTCCGGTGAGAGTTACATAAGTATAGATATCTTCCGGCGTGAGTTCAGCAATACGCCTGGTTTTGGCAGGTATTTCATCTCCGGACAAAATATCTATGAAATTGGAAACGGTGACACCTGAAATTGTATATCGTTCAGGATCTTCTTCACGAGTAGTGGTAGTTCCCCTGAGGAACATGCGCAGCCTGGTACCGGGTTTGAGTGTGTTTTCAGAGGAATCTGCAAACAGCAGACGCACACCAAGAGAACCGTCGGCAGACTCGAGGTAAGCAGTCCTGGCGTTGATGTCCGTATCCACTTTATTGTATGCGGTATAACCGCTCATTGCCATGTTGGGGCTGTCACAGTCACTCACGGCAATCCCTTCGATGTATGATCCGTCGGAGGGGCTGTATGGCGATGCAGAAGCAAGAGAACGGAGTTCTTCAAACGTGAGCGGTGTACCCAGGCTTCCGTCAAAGGCGGTTCGGGTAAGGTAAATGTTCACTCCAACATCTTCTTTCCAGGCATCATCATACCAGATTCGCACACAGGCGGTGGTTACGCTTCCCACGGTGCTGGGATCGGTGGTAAGGGCTATCTTGTCGTTACTCCAGGGGATATCACCCGACCATGCCATCTCGTGTACCCAACCTCCGTCTCCGGACAGGTAATCAACATTCATATTGATTCCGCTCCGGGGAATGTTGGACAAAATCTTAAGAGGGATCTCTCCTCCTTTGGCGCCGTCAACCACAATAGATGAAGGATCGCATTTGATATAGGGCGCTATGCCTCTCTGCCTCACAATGAGAGTATCTTTGAATCCGGTTCCTTCCAGGGAAAGCTCATAGCTGGCCTGGCGGCGGAAGGAAGTATTGGCACCGAGCCTGAGCAGGATCTGCGCGCCGTCACTGTCCATGGCCGACGGCGATTGCATGCAGATCCATTGCTGGTCATCTTGGAGAGGTTTCACTCTCACGGTGCCGTTGGCATAAACCGGCACGGTCAGGTCTTCGCCTGCAGCGTCCGCATATACTATCCGGGATGGGACGGCAAGTTCATGGATGGGCACAAACTCTGCCTTGCTGAATCTGGAACAAGCCGCAGCAAGCAGAAGCGCAACTATGGATAATATTCTGTCAGTTCGCATTGTCATATTCGTCGTTGGTCAGGACATAGTGGGTAAGAGCGCACTGCGTATCCGGTATTGGATAATATCTGTGATAGGGGCGCATATTGCGCTTCATGGTAGAGTTCTCGTTGAAGCGGTAGGTTATTTCATACCATATTCCCCAACGGACAAGGTCGAACTTGCGATGCAGCTCCCCTGCCAGTTCACGTGCACGTTCATCCCGGATATTTTCCAGCAGGTCATTCTGGGAAGCATAGCCAAGAGGATCAACCCCGGCACGGATACGGGTTTTGTTGCAATACAGCGAAGCCGTTTCAAGGTCTCCCTTCATGCAATAGCACTCCGCAATCATCAACACAGCATCCGCATAACGGAAGATCCTGTGGTTGTTGGAGTCGTAGAGCGATTTCATGTTGTAGCACCACATCTTGGGTCCGGCCCATGGATGACCGTATTTCTTCACCTGATTGAAGGTCTCACCGGTTTCAATATTGCCCATTCCAAAAACCAGAAGGGCCCTGCGGTCAATTTTAGCACCACGGATGGTAAGGCTCCGCACCGCCGCGGTATCTATCTTTACGGTGTATCGGTCCAGATTGTCATCGTATTCGTCGAAAGTCAGGGGCAGCGGTCTGAAAAGTGAGCTTGTGTGCGCAGTACTGGTACTTTCGGTAGCTGAAGTACCGGTTGCAGGCCGGAATATGCCAAGATGCGTGGTGGCAACCGCAGATGTGTTGCCGGTTACGCTTATGCCCAGTTCAGGATAGAAGATTCCGTCGAAGACTCCTTCTCCCTGCGGATTGGGTTTAACGGCATGGGCCAGCGAACTGTAGTAGCGGATCCCGGTTTCGGAATATTCATGCTGAATTTCGAAAATACCTTCGGGAGTATTTTTTACACCCCAGGGAAGGTCGCTCAGAGGATAATTCGCCTCAGTGAGGTCGCCGTAGAGTTTCTCCAGTTCCAGAAGCGGTTCAAGGGCAGCATCCCAATCTTCGTACCACATGGCAAACTTGGCCATGAGCATCAGGGCCAAAGCGTATCCGGCACGATGTCCCGGGACTTCACACACCCGCGCCTTCAGTCCGTTTTCCTTGGTAAAGTACGGAAGGGCGTTGGTCTTGAGGTCGTCATAAAGGAATTGCCGTATTTCATTGGCATCCGTGCGCGGCAATGCCCGTATGGCCTCCAGATCATCCATGGTTTCCACCATCTGCGTGTAGAAAGGAACCCCGTTGAAAATATTGGTGAGGTAATAGTAGTAAAGCGCGCGAAGCACCCTCGCCTCTGCAGCAAAACGTCCCTTCACCGCATCGTCGAGCGGACTGTAACGGTTCAGGCACTCTATAACTTCGTTGCAGAACATTACCCCGCGGTAGGCGTTGGTCCACACCATCTGCCCGTGACCGGGTTGAGCCGGCGATATCTCCAGCATATTATCTTCCTGGGCAAGGTTGCAGTAGAAGATATCGGTGCAGTCCTCCGTCATTTCGAACAACTTGTAGGAGAAAATGCCATTGAGCGGAATGTAACATGAATTGACCGCAACTTTGCATTGCACTTCGGTTTGATAGAGGGACTCCCTGCTTTCAAAAGTATCGGTGCTTTCTTCTATGGAGCACCCTGCAAGTGCAATCGCAGCAAATAATAAGTTGATCGTCTTTTTCATCTTCTTCTACAGTTTGAGTTGAGCAGAGAAAACAACCATCCTGGCCCTCGGATAGGCATTCATGTCCACGCGGCGGAGCGAGGTGCTGGAATTGTTCGTGGATACATCGGGATCGAAACCGTTGTACGGTGCCCACAGGAAAAGATTGTCACCCGAAACACCAAGTGTGAGAGAACGGGCCCAGCGCCAGCGGCGGCTAAGGTCGAAAGTGTAGTTTACCGACAATGTTTTGAGGCGTACATACGAAGCGTCATGAACGGCAAATGAGCTGCACAGGAAGCGGCTTGAGGCATCCGCCCTCGGCAGATTGGAATCAGGATTCTTTACCGGGTGCCAGCAGTCCTTCATGTACCTGTACTGGTTAGACTG
>CACXHM010000082.1 GCA_902767465.1 uncultured Bacteroidia bacterium | reverse complement strand
CCTTGACGAGCCACTGCTCGCCAAGAATCTCAAGACCGATATTATAGTACACAAGAGCATCTTCGGCAGTGGCAATTCCGCCTGCTGCCTTGAAGCCGACCTTACGGCCTGAAACCTTATAGTAGTCGCGGATAGCTTCGCACATTACACGGGCGGCCTCCGGGGTGGCATTCACACTTACCTTCCCGGTGGATGTCTTAATAAAATCGGCCCCGGCCTCCATGGCAAGCATAGAAGCCTTGCGGATAAGTTCGGGAGTCTTCAAAAGTCCGGTCTCAAGTATTACTTTCAAGACAATCTTACGGCCCTCACGTGCTCCGGCAGCATCGATGGCGGCTTTCATGGCGACGATCTCTTCACGGGCACCTGCTTCATCACCGGCAAGGAACTTATTAAGTGCCAACACAATGTCGATTTCATCGGCACCATTCTCAACAGCCAGTTCGCACTCGCGGATCTTCACTTCCAGAAAACTCTGGGCTGTGGGAAAGCAACTGGAAACGGCGGTAACATGCACAGCCTCGCACGGGCGGTTTTCGCGCACCACATTAGCCAGGTTGGGAAACACGCACACGGAAGCCGGAAGAGGATATGAAGGATATTCTTTCTGCAAGGTGCATACTTTATCCACAAGAGTCTTTACGGACGCAGGCGTATCTTCGGGGTGAAGAGTAGTGAGGTCCATAAAAGAAAAACATTTTTTTAAAATTTCAGTCTGGTTCATATTTATCCTTTGATTTGTATCGTAAAACCTTCATCGAGCAGGGGCTGCACCATTTCGCGCATCTGATGCTCCGTATATTTTTGAAGACCTCCCGCCGGCGTGGGTCGGTCGATGGTATAAACCATCACTTCTCTGGGATGCAGCTTCCGTACTATATCCATCCAGGGGAAAAGCACCTCCGGCGAAGCTGAATCAAAACCTGGCGCCTTCAGGAACATGGTCTGGAGGATAAAATTTCCCTCGAAACGCGCCATAGCGGAAACCACTGCATCCACATCATAATCACCGACAGGACGGTTGATTCCGGCGGCAAGCGCTGCGGTTGGAGCATCGAGTTTCAGTATGGGATTGTCCACCTTTCGAAGCGCGTCAAAAACCGCCGGACGGTCCAGCCGTGTCGCATTGGAAAGCACAGACACTTTTGCCGATGGGTAAAATGAGTCCCGCAACATAATGGTATCATCAACGATACCAGGAAAATCCGGATTCAAGGTCGGCTCTCCGTCGCCTGAGAAAGTGATTGAATCGATGGCAACGCCATCCAGCAGGCAATGCTGCAACTTATCCTCCAAAGCCGAGCGGACATCCGCCCTTGAAGGGATTACCCGATCCCCGGTGCCATCCCTGTTCCATCCGCATTCGCAGTAGATGCAGTCAAAATTGCACAGCTTTCCCTTCTGCGGCAAAAGATTAATTCCCAAAGAGTTGCCGAGCCTCCGGCTTTTGATGGGACCGAATACGGTATCTTCTCTAAGCATCACTGTTCCGGTTTAAGATTCTTGGGATGCCTCTTGCCCCTGCTTTCGTGAACGAACTCTTTGCGGAGAGAATCCCTGCGAAGGGAATCGATGCGAAGAGAATCCAGACGCAATGAATCCAGCCTCAGTGAGTCCCTGCGAAGGGAATCCAAAACAAGGGAATCCAGTTTCAGGGTATCTGCAGGACGGATAGCCCAGAGAAGGCTGCTGTCCCGCATTATACTGTCTGCGCAGAAGACAGGCCTGTTCCACGAACCGAGCCCGGCAAGGATTTCCCGGTTCTTATCGAAATCATCCGAAAATGCATCAAGGGCTTTTTGTGTCTTGCGAAGCTTTGCCACTGTCTTGTCCAGTATCTTCTTGTATTTCTCAGGATGATGGAGATAATAGTTTACGCTCGCATCATAATCATCGAAACTGTATCCGAATTTCTGAAAGATGCTTTCGTAAAGCCACGTGGTATCGGCCGTCCTTTTGACTTGCGGATTATCGTTCAGCCACTGGTCCGCCAGGAACATCTCTGCATAGATATCGCTCATGTCGGAGGCACTTATCACCCGGCCGCGATGGCACGAGGTGACAAGACACCCTGCCACCACGAGCGAAAGCAAAAGATATCCTGCAAAACCCTTCATGGAACTATCTCAGAGTTGCCCCGAAATCTTTCGTAAACACTTCCATCAAACGGCCTATCACACGCTCCACATCCTGATCGGTGAGAGTACGCTCTTCATCCTGCAGGGTAAAGCTGAGCGCATACTGTTTCTTGCCTTCGGGAATCTTGTCGCCACGATAGACATCGAACAGGTTGACCTGTTTAAGGAGTTTGCGAGCATTCTTGAATGCGGCGGCGCGAAGATCTGCATACTTGACTGTCTCGTCGAGAAGAAGTGCAAGGTCGCGGCGGACTTCAGGGAAGCGGGGCATCTCCCGGAACGAGACCTTGTCGCGCTTCACAAGCGAGAACAGGACATTCCAGTCGATTTCCGCGGCCACGACACTCTGTTTGATGCCGAACCTGCGGGCAAGTGCAGGATTGATGGTTCCCATCACGGCAAGTTGCTGCTTGCCGCCGGGCAAACTGTAAACCACGCCTTCGGAGAAGATATCTTCCGGAGCCTCGGAAGTCCACATCTGCCACAAATCCGCACCATAACGCTTCAGAAGAAGCTCGAGATAGCCTTTCAACTGATAGAAATCACCTTTTCCGGAGGCTCCTTTCCAGTTTTTATCGGGAGTGCCACTGATACACAGCGAGAAGCAAGGATGCTCCTCATACCCTTCGAGGGTTTCTCCGTTCTTTTCCGGCAGACGGCAATAGACGGATCCATACTCAAACGTCTTGATGCGTGAAATCTGGCGGTTTGTATTGTAGGCGACCACCTCCAATGCGTTAAGCAGAAGGGTCTGACGCATCACGTTCAGGTCGGAACTGAGCGGATTCACAATGTGCACCAGTTTCTCTTCGGGGAAAGTCCTGAGACCCTTGTAGTAGTCCGCCTTGGTGAGAGAGTTGTTCATGGTCTCGGCGAAGCCATTGGCGGCAAGGAAGTTGGAAATCTGGTTGCGGATGGCCTCAGGCTGTGGAGTGGGTGAAGCTGTCACGCTCATCTTCATATGCCGGGGCAAATCGATGTTGTTGTAGCCATGGATACGGAGGATTTCCTCAACCACGTCACACTCGCGGTAAACATCTATCATATAGCTTGGGGCAAGCACGACAGCCTTGGCGCCTTCGCGGCTCACAAATTCATATTGCAGTGCCTCCAGGATGCGGACCATATTATCGTGGCCGAGCTTCTGCCCCACGAAAGCCTCGATGCGGTCGAAATCCAACTCTATACGCTTACGTTCAACCGGTTTGGGATAAGATTCAAAGATCTCTCCAACGACATGACCGCCGGTAAGGTCGCAGATAAGTCCGGCAGCACGCTTAAGGGCAAAAACCGTGATTTCAGGATCGGCTCCGCGTTCATAGCGGAAAGAAGCGTCGGTCTGAAGTCCCTGCGACTTGGAGGTGCGACGGATGGATGTCGGATCAAAATAAGCGCTCTCAAGGAAAACCTCTGTAGTGGCTTCTGTCACTCCGCTGTCCTCTCCTCCGAATACTCCTGCAATGCACATGGGGCGCTGAGTATCGGCAATCACCATATCCTTGGCGCAGAGTTTATGCTCCACACCATCCAGAGTGCGTATAAGTTCTCCATCGGCAGCGCGGCGCACAACCACCTTGCGACCGCCTATCTTGGAAGCGTCGAAAGTATGCAGCGGCTGACCCAGTTCAAAAAGGATGAAGTTGCTGATATCCACAACATTGTTGATGGGGCGAAGACCTATGCTGAGAAGTTTGCGCTGAAGCCATTCGGGCGAAGGGCCGACCTTGACGTCCTTTATAGTGAGGCCGGTGTAGCGGGGAGCGCCCTCCGAATCAGCAACCTCAACGGAAATGGCGTCATCGTCGCAGCCGGCAGCAGAGCAGGCCGCCCTTCCGCAGCCGATGACTTCGGGGTAGCTGAATGTGCAGGGGATACCATTGTATCGAAGGTATGCATATAGATCACGAGCCACGCCGATATGCGATGCGGCATCAACGCGGTTCGCCGTAATCTCATACTCTATGACAGCTTCCGTCTTGAGGTGCAGCCAGTCCTTTGCCGGAGTTCCGACGGGAGCATCTTCCGGGAGCACCATGATACCGTCATGACTGCTGCCGATTCCAAGCTCATCCTCGGCACAGATCATACCGAAAGATTCTACCCCGCGAATCTTGCTTTTCTTAATCTTGAAATCGCCAGGGAGTACGGTTCCTATCTGGGCGAACAGAACTTTCTGCCCTGCAGCAACATTGGGCGCGCCGCAAACAACTGTGAGAAGTTCCCCAGTGCCGGCATCCACCTTGGTAATGTGAAGATGGTCCGAATCCGGATGCGGCTCACATTCAACGACTTTTGCCACCACCACGCCGGCTAGTCCGCCGGGAATCTCTTCCTGCTCCTCCACGCCATCAACTTCGATTCCAATGGATGTCATCGCTTCAGCAGTCTCCGCAGGACTGAGAGGCATATCAAGATAATCTTTAAGCCAATTGTAACTGAGTTTCATATTTTTATTTTAAATCTTCAGGATTGAACAGCGAAGCCACAAAGGCATCCCTGTCGAAATACTTAATGTCTTCTATTCCTTCGCCCGTGCCGATATACTTGACGGGAACGCTGAACTGATCGACCAGTCCAACAACAACTCCGCCTTTTGCGGTTCCGTCCAATTTAGTTACGGCAATCGCGCTGATGTCGGTGGCACGCGAAAACTCCTTAGCCTGCTGGAAAGCGTTCTGACCGGTAGAAGCATCAACCACGAGGAGCACTTCGTGGGGAGCGTCCGGGATGACTTTGCGGCAGACATTACGGATTTTGCCGAGTTCGTTCATAAGATCGATACGGTTATGCAGGCGGCCGGCGGTATCGATGATCGCAACATCGGCACCGCGTGCTACCGCAGCACTCACAGTGTCAAAGGCGACAGATGCTGGATCGGAGCCCATTGACTGTTTCACAATATCCACGCCAGCGCGTTCCGACCATATCTGGAGCTGATCCACAGCTGCCGCACGGAAAGTATCCGCCGCACCGAGAATCACTTTTTTGCCTTGGTTT
>CACXHM010000081.1 GCA_902767465.1 uncultured Bacteroidia bacterium | reverse complement strand
TGTTGAGGCGTGGAATATAAGACTCAGAGTATCAATGTTTTATCGATAACGAATCAGTTGAATTCAGCGACTTGTTTTTGATAAGTTGCTGTAAATAAGGATATTGCGCTCCACGCCAAAACCATCAAAGTCGCAAAAGTTGCCAAAAGAACATCAAAAGACAACATATCCTGCCGACCTTCCTTGAAAAGCCTTCGAAATAAGGAAGGTCCCCAGAGAAAAACCAGGACCATCCTTGAAAAAGCCCGAAATCCTGGAAGGTCTGCCGTAGAACGGGGGTTAGCCGGGAATGATCCTCGCCATAAAATCCAACCATTCCCAGCAGGGCTAGTGAACGCCTGCAAACACAGGGATTTGGACTTGGCCCGAATTCCACTTATATACCGGATGCAGGAAATGACCTCGCCGCCATCGATTCGCTGATGGCCCAAGGTTATTTCATACTGCACCACGGCAGGGTTT
Source organism: uncultured Bacteroidia bacterium (assembly GCA_902767465.1). GTDB lineage: Bacteria > Bacteroidota > Bacteroidia > Bacteroidales > UBA932 > Cryptobacteroides. Next base: position 8,756 of record CACXHM010000081.1, on the reverse strand, counting down.
TCAACGACTGCTATCACCCTCACTACAGGATCGTAGCGAGGGAAGTCTACCGAAGTTCTGCCGCCTCTACGGCTTTGAAGTACTTATAGCTGTTCAGCTTAAACTCCCCGGCGGCGTCTTCATCAACCACGATGATTCCGTCGGGGTGATTCTGCAGTGCCGAGACGGTATTCTTATGGGTGATGGGGCCTTCGACGGCCTCACCTATCGCACGCGCCTTCTTGGGGCCGAGCGCGAGGATCACCACTTCTTTTGCACTGAGGACCGTAGCAACGCCCACGGACATAGCCTGCTTGGGCACAAGGTTCACATCCCCTCCGAAGAAGCGGGAATTTACGCGTATTGTATCATCGGTAAGGGTAACCACACGGGTACGGCTCTGCAGGGGCGAGAAGGGTTCGTTGAAAGCGATGTGACCATCTTCACCTATGCCTCCGAAAAAGAGGTCGAATCCGCCGGCGGCGACTATCTTCTCTTCGTAGGAAGCGCACTCTGCCGCAAGATCCGGGGCGTTTCCGTTCAGGATATGGATGTTGGCGCGGGGGATGTCGATATGATCGAAGAGATTGCGGTACATGAAGCTGTGATAGCTCTCAGGGTGGTCCACGGGAATGCCCACATATTCATCCATGTTGAAGGTTATCACGTTCTTGAAAGATACCTCACCAGCCTTGTTCATGCGGACCAGTTCTGCATACACGTCCAACGGTGTACTTCCTGTTGGGAGTCCCAGCACGAAAGGCTTCTCCGATACTTTCGCCTTAGCCACAATGGCTCCGGCAATACGATGCGCCACCCACAGGGCCGCATCCTTTGCATTGTCTCTGATTATTACTTTCATATATTCTATTTTTAGTTCCAAACTATTTCGTTTGTTTTATCATCCCAAGTGAAGATTCTATCCTCTCGTCCTGAAGAGATATCTTTATTGAAGATCATTGCGGCGTAATAAAGATACGAAACGCTCTTGGCCCTCTCTGGAATATAAAACGATATGTTATCCTTAATCTCCATCTCTAGAGCCTCAAGTTTCTCGACAGGTATTTGTAATAACACACTATTGAATGACTGAAAAAGAAAAGTAAAGCTCACTTCTAGAACATTTCCCGTGGTAGGATTAATAGCAAGCCCTAGACTCAAATAACCAAAATCTTCATTTATCTTGCTATATGTTGATATCTCACTATTGGAAAAGACCTCTTGCTTTATGCTTCTGACACATTCGGAATTTAAATGAAGACTCGTATTAAACGACTCAACATCTTCCCCGAACATCGGATTCCCCGTATCAAGATTAATCTGAGGCTGCCCAAGTAGATTATTAGCTGTATTGGTAACAACAAGGCAATTTTGTCCAAGGTGATTAACCCAGTATGTATTATTAGCAGTCTTCAATGTATCCGTATTAGAATAAAAATCTTGAGCAGACAAAGAAGCAATACAATAAAGGAAACAATTAATTATCACTATTCTTTTCATCTATTAATAGGAGCATTTGGCCTTACATCATTGTTCCCATTAAAAAACAAGCGTTAACAATAAATGAAACTATAACAAAAAGTATTGTTTTTCTCATTGTGCTGCTAACTATCTCAATCTCAAGAACACTTCAATCGCCTGATACTCCGCCATGCCGAGTTCGTCGTAGTGCTGGGCGGTAGCCTGGGTACGGTCTTCGGCGCGCTGCCAGAATTCGCGGGGATCCTCGCCGGGGAACGGCACAATGTCTTTCTGGGAGAGGTGACGGTAGATTGCGTGGCGCTTCTCTATCAGTTCGTCGGGGCTGAGCGGCACGGCCATATCTACGCGGGCAAGTTCCCATTCCATCCACGCACCGCGGTACAGCCAGATGTGGCACCCTTCAACCCACGAAGCACCCTCCTCGCGAAGCTGTTCAAAAGCCTCGAGGGCCGCCTCCGTACACACCCGGTGGGTTCCATGGGGATCCGCCAGGTCTCCTGCCATGTATATCTGGTCGGGTTTGATGCTGTCCATCAGTGTCTTGATTATATCCACGTCTGCCTGGCTGCAGGGAAGTTTGCGGATACCGCCGCTCTCATAGAAGGGAAGGTTCAGGAAATGGATGTGATCATCCTTCATTCCAAAAGAATAGTCTGCAGCACGTGCTTCGCTGCGACGGATTGCAGCCTTGATATCCAACAATTTGCGAGGTTCCGGCTCTCCCGGCACCTTGGAATCGATCAAAGCCTGTACTTCGGCTATGCGGTCTCCATAACCAAGCTGAAGGGCGGCATCGATATGCTGCATCACTACGGAATCGTGCACGGCCACATTTCCGGAGGTCTGATATGCCACATGCACATCGTGTCCCTGGTGCACCAGACGGATAAAGGTTCCTCCCATCGAAATCACGTCGTCGTCGGGATGGGGCGACAGGATCAGAACCTTTTTCGGGAAGGGTTTCGATGCAACCGGACGCGTACTGTCATCGGCATTGGGTTTGCCTCCCGGCCATCCGGTAATGGTATGCTGCAGGTCGTTGAACACCTGTATGTTCACCTGGTCGTAGCTTCCCACCACATCGAGCAGTTCCTCGAGGGAATGCTGCAGATAATCGGCATGGGTAAGTTTCAGGATAGGTTTATGAACCTGCTGACACAGCCATATTACGGCCTTGCGGCGGAACTTGGGAGTCCACTCGCAGGGACCTATCAGCCAAGGTGCCACTACACGTGTAAGCTGGCTGCCGGAAACCTCGTCCACAAAGATGCTCACGTTGCCGTGATGCTGGAAATATGTTGCAGGACAGTCGGATCCAATTTCACCTTCCACCACGCGGGCAACCGCATCAGCCTTGGTTTCGCCCCATGCCATCAGGATAACCTGCTTGGCACTCATCATGGTGCTGATGCCCATAGTGATAGCCTCTTTAGGTGTTACCGAAATCTCTCCATTGAAATAACGGGCCTGACGTTTGCGGCTTGGGTAGCTGAGCAACACAGTCCGCGTGCGGCTCTGCTCCGATGTTCCTGCTTCATTGAAACCAACTTGTCCCTGCTCGCCTATTCCCATTATGAGAAGGTCGAGCCCGCGGGCCATTGCGTCGAACTTGGCGCAGTACGCACTGACTTCCTCATGGGAAACGCTTCCATCGGGAATATGGATATTCTCCGGGAGGATGTCTATATTGTTCAGAAGTTCCAGGTGCAGATTACGGTTGCGGCTCTGCATGTCGGATGACGAGGACGGGTAGTATTCATCTATGCTGAACACTTCCACCCTCCTGAAAGAAATACGGCCCTCCCCATAATAACGGGAGAGCACTTTATAAAGCGATGCGGGAGAAGCCCCAGTGGTAAGCCCTAGACGGAAGTTCCCTTCGGAATGCTTCTTTTCGAACTTCTTTATGGCATCTACCACAAGGTCTGCCACCTTACGGCTGCCCTCGGTGGAGTCTGCATACACTTCCGCAAAAATTTTGTCATACCCGTGAAGGATATCCGCGGGAAGGTTTTTTTTGATCAGGCCCCCATCCTCGGGCAGCGTAAAATGTCTCATATTCTAAAGTAAATGAAGTCCAACGGTAAGTCCAGCCATAACTATGGAAACCATGCTCATCAACTTGATGAGGATGTTCAGCGAAGGACCTGACGTATCTTTGAAAGGATCGCCCACGGTATCGCCAACCACAGTTGCATGATGACTATCGGAGTTCTTTCCTCCGAAGTGCCCTTCCTCGACATACTTTTTGGCATTATCCCAGGCACCGCCGGAGTTGGACATAAATACTGCAAGAACGAAGCCTGCTCCGAGGCCACCTATAAGAAGGCCAAGCACACCTGCCACACCAAGGACGACGCCTGTAATGACAGGAACAAGGATGGCTATCACGGCGGGCAGCAGCATTTCGTGCTGTGCAGCCTTTGTAGAAATCTCCACGCAGCGCTTGTAGTCAGGAGTACCCTCTCCGGTAAGGATGCCCTTGATTTCGCGGAACTGACGGCGCACCTCAACAACCATTTTGCCGGCAGCGCGTCCAACGGCGTTCATTGTAAGTCCGCAGAAAAGGAAGGCCATCATGGCTCCAATGAAAACTCCTGCGAGAACCGAAGGGTTCATCAGGCTAACGTTATAATTGTTCAGTATATCAAGGATGCTGGCATCGGCTGCGGCAACAAGATCTCCCGCTACAGAAACAACCTTCTCTCCGGTACGCTCAAGGGCGATCTTGATTTCCTCGATATAGGATGCGAGGAGAGCCAGGGCCGTGAGGGCGGCGGATCCGATTGCAAATCCCTTTCCGGTTGCGGCAGTAGTATTGCCGAGGGCGTCGAGGACGTCGGTGCGTTCACGCACCTCGGGTTCCAGTTCACTCATCTGGGCATTGCCGCCGGCATTGTCGGCGATAGGCCCGTAGGCGTCGGTAGCCAGGGTAATTCCCAGGGTGGAAAGCATACCCACAGCAGCGATTGCCACGCCGTAGAGGCCCTTGGAAAGATTGGCCGCGGTGAGCATGTTCGCAACGTCGAAATTAATAGCGCAGAGATATGCCAGAATGATTGCGCATGCAATGGCAATCACAGGGATGGCGGTAGAGACCATTCCGAGTCCGACACCGTTGATAATGACGGTGGCAGGGCCGGTTTGCGAAGCCTCGGCAAGCTTCTGCGTTGGCTTATAGGAATGAGAAGTGTAGTATTCAGTAGCTTTTCCGATGATGACGCCGGCAAGAAGTCCTGCAACCACCGAGAAGCTGAGCTGCCACCAGTTTTCGAATCCGAGAAGATAGAGAACTCCGAAAGTGGCGACTCCGCTGAGCGCCGCGGCGAGGTTTGTACCCACGCTCATGCTCTTCAGCAGCTCGGCCATTCCGGCACCTTCCTTGGTGCGCACCGTGAAGATGCTTATAACAGAAAGGAGCACGCCGATTGCGGCAATGAGCATAGGGGCGAGGATGGCCTTCATCTGCATCTCAGGGCCCACAGCATAGAATGCGGAAGCACCAAGGGCCATTGTGGAAAGGATGGATCCGCAGTAGCTCTCATAGAGGTCTGCACCCATACCTGCAACGTCCCCTACGTTGTCACCCACATTGTCGGCAATGGTAGCGGGGTTGCGGGGATCATCCTCCGGAAGATCGGTTTCAACCTTACCAACCAGGTCCGCACCCACGTCGGCTGCCTTGGTATAGATACCTCCTCCCACACGGGCAAACAGCGCCTGGGTAGATGCACCCATTCCAAAAGTAAGCATGGTGGTGGTGATCACAACCAGTTTCTGGGCTGTCGTTGCTTCAGAAACAAAGGCGTTGAGAAGGATGAACCAGAGAGCTATATCCAAAAGGCCGAGACCAACCACCGTGAGTCCCATGACGGCTCCTGAACGGAAAGCGACTTTCAGGCCTGAATTGAGCGAACGACGGGCTGCATTTGCAGTACGCCCGGAAGCATAGGTTGCGGTACGCATGCCGATAAAACCGGCAAGGCCGCTGAAGAAACCTCCGGTGAGGAAAGCAAACGGCACCCAGGGATTCTGCACCCCGAAACCGTAGGCAAGCACGGCAAAGAATATGGCGAGCACCACAAAGACGATGATGACCACCTTGTACTGCTGGCGCAGATATGCCATTGCACCTTCCCGCACAAACTGTGCAATTTTTCTCATAGTGGGTGTTCCTTCATCTTCCTTTTTCATCTGTGCATAGAAGATTGCGGCAAATGCAAGAGCAATCAGAGATGCCGCAGGAACTGCATAAAATAAAGGATCCATACTTTAGGTTTTGTTTTATTATTCTGCAAAGATAAAAAAAGAAGGGAGAAACCGAAATTTCCCCCTTTCTTCATTTTGCCTTTTTATTCGGCTGCGGGCGTTTCCGCAGGTGCCTCGGCGGCGGGTGCTTCCGCTGCGGGGGCCTCTGCTGCCGGAGCCGTTTCAGCCTTCTTGGCACGGCTGCGTCGGGTAGTCTTCTTGGCTTCCTTCTTGGTGCTGCCTGCAAGGGCCGCCTCATTAAAGTCAACGAATTCTACAAGAGCCATATCGGCGGCATCTCCCTGACGGAAACCGAGATGGAGAATGCGCAGATATCCACCGGGACGATCAGCCACCTTGGGGGCGATGGTGCGGAAGAGTTCGCTCACTGCGTCTTTATCCTTGAGGTAGCTGAACACAATACGACGGTTGTGCGTAGTATCTTCCTTGCACTTTGTCACCAGCGGTTCGAGGTAAGGCTTGAGGGCCTTGGCCTTCGCCACGGTTGTGGTGATGCGCTTGTGCTTGATCAGGGAAGAAGCCATGTTGGCGAGCATTGCCTTGCGGTGCCCGCTCTTGCGGCCGAGATGATTGACTGCTTTATTGTGTCTCATCGTTAGATATTCTTTTTCTTGGGTTCAATATTGTACTTGGTAACATCCATTCCGAACGAGAGTTTCATCTTCTCTACCAGCAGGTCGATCTCGTTGAGTGACTTGCGTCCGAAGTTACGGAACTTCATGAGTTCGGCACGGCTGTAGGACACCAGGTCGGCAAAAGTGTCGATATCGGCGGCCTTGAGGCAGTTGAACGCACGGACAGAAAGTCCCATGTCGGAAAGTTTGGTAAGGAGGATGTGACGCATACGGAGGCTCTCCTCGTCAAGTTCTTTGCTGTCCGGCTCAAGTGAACTCTCGAGAGAGATCTTGTTGTCGTCGGTGAAGAGCTTGAAGTGGTAGATGAGGATGTTTGCAGCGTCCTGAAGGGCAGCGCTGGGGCTGATCGATCCGTCGGTCTCGATTTCGAGGTTGAGTTTCTCGTAGTCGGTTTTCTGCTCGACACGCCAGTTTTCCACACTCCAGTTGACCTTGCGGATAGGAGTATAGATGGCATCCACGGGAATGGTGCCGATAGGAGTGGAGTCGTCGCGGAGTTCCTCGGCGGGAACAAAACCACGGCCCCTAGTGATGGCGAGGTTGATTTCGAGTTTTACGGAAGGCTCAAGCGAGCAAATGTGCTGATCAGGATTCAACACCTTGAAAGAAGACAATCCTTTGGAGATGTCCTCTGCCTTGAATTCCTGCTTGCCGCTGATGACGATTCTTGCCTCTTCGCCGTCGATCCCGTCCACCATCCTTTTGAAACGTACCTGCTTGAGGTTCAGGATGATGTCCTGCATGCCTTCGATGACGCCGGGAATAGTTGCAAATTCCTGGTCGACACCGCTGATGCGGATCTGGCTGATGGCAAAGCCTTCGAGTGACGCGAGCAGGATGCGGCGAAGGGCGTTCCCTATGGTCTGCCCGTAACCGGGCTCCAGGGGGCGGAATTCGAAACGTCCGACGGTGTCGGATCCTTCGAGCATGATAACCTTGTCGGGTTTCTGGAATGCTAAGATTGCCATAATCGTTGGTGTTAAATTATTACTTCGAGTACAGGTCGACGATGAGCTGCTCGTTGATGTTTTCAGGGATATCTGCACGCAGAGGCATGTTCAGGAACTTGCCGGACAGATTCTGGGCGTCGAACTCAAGCCAGGAATACTTGGTGGCGCTTGCAACTGCTGCGGTGATGACCTCAAGATTCTTGCTGCGCTCGCGTACTGCAACTACGTCACCGGGCTTCACCTGTGCGGAAGGAATGTTGCATACCAGTCCGTTGAGGGTAATGTGACGATGGCTCACGAGTTGGCGTGCGGCTGCCCTGGAAGGGGCGATGCCAAGACGGTAAACCACATTGTCAAGACGGCTCTCGAGGAGAAGGATGAGGTTTTCACCCTTCTGGCCGCTCATGCGGGAAGCCTTGTCGTAAGTATTGTGGAACTGACGCTCCAGCACACCATACATGTATTTGACCTTCTGCTTCTCCTTGAGCTGGGTACCATACTCTTTGGTTTTCTTGCGCTTGGCAGCGAGACCATGCTGTCCCGGAGGATAATTTCTCTTTTCGAAATCTTTGTCTGCGCCGTAAATCGGTTCACCGAACTTACGGGCGATCTTGGTGGTAGGGCCTGTATATCTTGCCATAGTTTCTTACTTTGAAAATTAAACTTTACGGCGTCCCTTAGGTCTGCACCCGTTGTGCGGCATAGGGGTCACGTCAACGATTTCGGTAACGATGATGCCCGCATTGTTGATGGTACGGATTGCGGATTCGCGACCCGAACCGGGGCCCTTCACATAAACTTTGACTCTACGGAGTCCTGCATCGAATGCAGTCTTGGCTGCATCTTCCGCTGCCATCTGGGCGGCGTAGGGCGTATTCTTCTTGGAACCGCGGAAACCGCACTTACCGGCCGAGCCCCAGCTGATCACCTGCCCCTGAGCGTTGGTCAGAGACACGATAACGTTGTTGAAAGTGGAGGAAATATGGGCTTCGCCATAAGCTTCCACCTTGACAACTCTCTTGGATGTTGTTGTTTTCTTTGCCATGATTCTGGGTTTCTTTTACTTGGTCGCCTTCTTCTTGTTGGCAACGGTCTTCTTCTTACCCTTGCGGGTACGCGCATTGTTCTTGGTGCTCTGTCCGCGGACGGGGAGACCGATACGGTGACGGATGCCGCGATAGCAACCGATGTCCATGAGCCGCTTGATGTTCATCTGCACGGTAGAACGAAGCTCGCCTTCGATCTTGAGCTCGCTCACCTCGGCACGGATGGCAGCGGTCTGGGCGTCGTCCCAGTCACCCACCTTGATGGTAGGATCGATGCCGCACTTCTCGAGAATCTTCTCGGCAGTAGAGCGACCGATTCCGAAGATGTAGGTCAATCCCACATCACCTCTTTTGTTGTTTGGTAAATCAACACCGGCTATTCTTGCCATAATTAT
>CACXHM010000080.1 GCA_902767465.1 uncultured Bacteroidia bacterium | reverse complement strand
CTTTTTCGAGCCTGGCAGATTGCTTTTCTGCCAAGCGCATGGTTGTGTCAGGACCGGTTTCGGTATAGTTTCGGCGCGGCTATGGCTTGCTTGTGGCATGATTACAGTCAGGCGATGTCTTTTTTCGACCTGTTTTCAAGGAAGGTCACGTGGTTTTGGCGTGGACCTTCCTTATTTCAAGGGCTTTTTAAGGAAGGTCACTGCGTTTTTGATGGGACCTTCCAGGATTTTGGCTTTTTTTAAGGAAGGTCGGCAGGTTTGCATGGGGACCTTCCTTATTTCAGGGACTTTTCAAGGAAGGTCGAAGGTTTTGCTGTCCCTTGGCAACTTTAGTGACGTTAGTGGGCTTTAGAGGTTTTGGCGTGGAGCGCAATATGCTTATTTACAACTACTTAGCAAAAACGAGTCGCTGGATTTGACTGATTCGTTTTCGATAAAATATTGATACTCTAAGACTTATGTTTCACGCCCTCTGTCCCGTCCTGAAAGATGTTTACGAAAAGAGAGGAAACTAATGATAACAAAAGCGAATGCCACAATTTTCTGATATATAACTGGAACAAATACCTGACACTCTGGCAAGACTGGCTACAACCGGCCGGGGAAGATGGCCTTTGCCCGGAATCCCCTGCAGCCGGTCGCGTTGTAGCCGCCGCTCTTGCCACTCGAGCGGCGATGGTGCCGCTATTGAAAATGCGGTAAAAACTTGCCGCCATGGGATTGACTCCAAATCAGATTGCAAAAGCTACCGGATTGACCGAAGAGGCTGTAAAAGCCTTGTGCCCCCCGGACAATAATAAAAGCAAGACCGGCGGCCCGAATGGGTCGTCGGTCTTTTCCGTCTCTACAAACATGGCTTTTTGCTGACAGCGCGTCTTTTCCCGGATTCCGTCGGCAGATCAACCTGATTTTGCCGACGGGAGCGGTATTTCGCCGACAGCCCCCGAGGCTGGGGGGCGGACGGGTTGAGCCTAGCGCAGGAAACTCTCCACAAAGCTGCGGCCGACGCGGCAGAGGCCTGTGGCGGCGTTCTTGATGGATGGGTTGCGGAGAATAATGCCGGCGCAGTCTTCATATACGTTGAAGCCTATGCGCACCAGCTGCATTTCCCCTTTTTCGGGATAGGTGAGGGTGATTTCATTGTCGGCCCCGTCGAGATTGAAGAAAATCAGGTCTACATCCTTGCTGAGTTCCTGTCGGGTGACGAACTTCGCCATTTCAACAGCCAGGTCGTCCAGTCCGGCATCGAAGATCTTTACCTTTTCAATCAACTGCCCGGGGGTATCTACAATGCGACCGGTATAGCCTTCGAAATCCTCTCCGCAAACGGCAGCCTGCATACGGGCTTCAGTATCCGCGGAGCCATCGCTAAGCCACAGCATCAACTTTCCGGCAGGATCGTGATAGAGAAGAGGGAAACTCGCCAGGACGCGCCTGCCGCAATAAGGGCAGTCATGCAGGAACATCTCCCCGCTCAGAACCTTTTCCTTGAGTTCCGGATTCCTTTCAGTATTCACAGACGGCACAGCATCCACCTGAAATGTCTTGCCGCAATGATTGCAAGTTAATTGATACATGGTACAAAAATACTCATTATTTCCGTCGGTCCACCCATTTCCAGAGCGCCCACATCAAGGCTCCCCAGACAAAAAACAAGGCATAATGTATCCATTTCGGAACAGCTGTAGAAAAAGTGGCCTTGTCTGCAAGGTCCTGGATAGCGGGATCATCGGCATAGTAGTAAGCCCCTGCCCCGAAATCGTAATCCGGATTCAGGCCGAGGCGATGCCACATGATATATCCGGCAAGACACAAAACAATGACCGCCAGAATGACGGTCATTACTTTGAATATCTTGTGTCTGTCCATTATTTATAAAGATCCAGCACGGGGACGTCGAACACCACGCCGCTGAGCAGGAACCATACCGCGAACAGGGTGAGTGCAATGTTGAACACCTGACCAACTACATAGAGCCAGAGCACCTTGCCGCCCTGCATCTGCTTGATGAGGCTCTTGAAATTGGTGTCGAGTCCGATGGATGTAAAGGCCAGAACAAAAGCCCAGTTCTTGTACTGGTCGAGCACACCGTTGATGGCCTTCACGTCAGCGCCGCCACAGAGGGGCAGGAAGATGAAGGACGCAACCATGGAGGCCACGAAGAATCCGATGATGAACTTGGGGAATCGGGTCCATATCTCGCCCGCACCGACCTTCGAGGTTCCGGTCTTGTCGACGCGGGTAGCGAAGAAGATGGCAACGAAGAAGGCGATAAATCCGATAAGGATATTCTGGATGCTCTTCACGAGAACGGCAGCCTGCTCGGCCTCAGGGCCTAAAGCGTTTCCGGCAAGCACCACAGCTCCGGTACTGTCCACAGTGCCCCCGATGAGAGCACCGCCCATCAACTGGTTCATGCCGGCCCAGCGGATGATCATGGGCTCAAACACCATCATGAGGATGGTGAAGATGATGGAAATTGAAATTGCAAGCGAAAGGTCGTCTTTCTTGGCCTTAGCGGCCGCACCGGTAGCAATTGCTGCACTGGTTCCGCAGACAGATGTGGCGGCAGACATGGTTATCACCAGCGGTTTATTGTCTATTTTGAGCACCCTTGTGCCGAACCACCACATGAAGATAATGACGATGGGTGTGACAATCCAGGCTATGCCAAGTCCGTAGAGGCCGAATTTGGCGATGTTGCTGAAAAGCACGCTGAATCCCATTATCACCAGACCTGTCTTTATATAGAATTAGGTTCGGATGGCAGGCTTGAGCCATTCAGGGTTTCCAACCGTATTGGAGATGAGAAGGCCCACGAGCAAAGCCCAGAAGGCCCATTCAAGATAGCGGTTGAGGGTAAATTCTGCACTGATAAGCCGGACAATCAACGCAAGGACGAACAGTGCGACAAATGCCGGAATAAATTTTTTCAGTTTCTCTCCCTGAAGCTTGACTCCAGCTCCGAACAGTACGGCAAGCACGCAGAACGTGCGAAGGAGTTTGATCCAGAATTTACCATTGATCTGGGTAGCAAGGGATTTCTTTTCGGCTACATTCTCCCAAAGATGCCATGTGCTGAACTTGAGCGCAGAAAAATCGAAGGCCTGGGTCAATACCGCTACTGCCCCTATGGCAATAATGATGAATCCCAGCCAGCAAGCCAGCCAGTCTTCGGTTTTCCAAAGTTTGGAAATGTTGGTTTTAGTACTCATATTTTTTAAAAAATCTTGATTTACAGAAGGTCTCTGAAATAGCGATGCGACTGTCCCATATAATCCATCCGGCCGAAGTCGATGACATTGCCGTCTTTCGTAACATCGATCGTCGCAGACCCGTCGCAGGAATCCCATATATAGGATTTCGTACTTGTAGTGTAAACGAGGTCCGGAGCCGTAGCCATGGTGCAGGCATATCCTTTCCGTTCTTTTCTGGTAGCATTCAGCTTTACTTTCCAGTCGAAGTGGTTCCGGCTGGCTTCGGAAATCATCTCCGCCGTCACAGTAAACTCCATTACATACCTGTCCTTTTCGTCGTAATTCCTGTCTCCCGGGAAAGGCCGATAATCACCTTTCCACGAAAGGGACCACTCATTGATAGCGGTCGACTTTATCTTTACCCCTTCTATCGCCTTCACTGAATTAACTTCCCACTCTGCCCCGACAGTGCGAAGGCTCACGCCTCCGGAAATGTACTGGTCGTTGTCTTTATCGTAATAGCCGTAATAATCATAGTTCAGGGCATACTCAAGGGCATTGAGGCAATCGGGAACAAGATCAGTGGTGAGGAGAACGAGATAATGCTCCCCGGCTGCAAAAGAGGCGTTGCTTCCGGAAAAATAACCGTCCTGGGAACAGGAGCATAAGAAGGAGATTACCGCCAGAATGGCAACTGTTTTTTTCATACCCGTCTAAAGATTAAAACTTACTCCACCCCTTATCCCAACAAACAATTTAGTACCTATAAAATCGAACCCCGCATCCGTTTCTAAAAAGAGCCCTATATATTCACGCAAGTTGATCTTGAAACCGTAAGGCAGTATGCTCAAAGCGCAGATGTTCCGGGAAACACTCCCCTCGGCACCATTATCCTGTCTTTCAAATCCCAGCAACAGATTTGACCCGAGGAACATCGCACCGGCACGTCCTTTCATGTAGTAATACCTTATACGAGGGGTAAAATAAACACCCCTTACATTCCTCGTATATAGCGTTTTATTCGTCGCTGGATCGACGCATACACCGGATGCGGTCCCAAAGGAAGCTGAAACTCCTGCGCCAAGGCGTCTTCCAATGTTCCTGATGTAATACATGCCGATAACTGGCGGCACCGAGGTGTCTTTGAAATAAGGCTCGTATTGAGATGCCAGATCTCCAGGATGTGAATAATACTCAGGGAAATAGCTTGCTCTCAAAGAGTTGCCTCCAAAGAAAAAACCGAGTTCGTTCGACGTCTGTGCGAATACACCCAGCGAACAAAACAGGAAAATGAGGAACAAGGCGGATTGCTTCATGACAGAAGAGTTGTTTACAGCCTGCGGGCACCGTCGCTTACAACTACGTCGTAAACCTTGGGTTCGTGGCCGAAGCGAGCTGCGAACTGCTCTTTTGCAGCGGCGACAAACGGCTCGTAGAGTTCATCTTTAACCAGGTTGATGGTGCATCCGCCAAAGCCGCCACCCATTACGCGGGAACCGGTGACATCCATCTTGCGTGCGAGTTTGTTGAGGAAGTCAAGTTCTTCGCAGCTCACTTCGTAGAGCCGGCTGAGGCCAAAATGGGTCTGATACATCATTTCGCCAACGGTCTCGTAATCGCCGCGCTCAAGAGCATCGCACACATCGAGCACACGCTGAACTTCGCCTATCACATATTCTGCACGGAGGAAATCCTCCTCGGGAATCTGGTCGCGGACCTCGTCGAGCCAAACGCGTTTGGCATCGCTCAGGAATTCCACTTCGGGGTGATTCTTACGGATTGCCGCTGCAGCATTTTCGCATGATGCGCGACGCTTGTTGTAGGCGCTGGATGCAAGTTCATGCTTTACGCAGGAATCAATAAGCACCAGTTTATATCCTTTAGGATTAAAAGGGAAATATTTGTATTCCAAAGTTTTACAGTTGAGACGGATGAGACAGCCGGCCTTGCCGAAGCAAGATGCGAACTGATCCATGATTCCGCATTTGACCCCGCAGTAATTATGCTCGGTGCTCTGTCCGATCTTCGCCAGTTCGAATTTGTCGATGCCGTTGGCAAACAACTCGTTGATGGCAAATGCAAAGGTGCTTTCAAGGGCTGCCGAAGATGAGAGTCCGGCCCCGAGGGGAACATCTCCCGCAAAGACGGTATCAAAACCTTCTACCTTTCCTCCACGTTTGATGGTTTCACGGCAGACGCCGAAAATGTAGCGCGCCCAGGCTTGTGCAGGCTTATCTTCTTCGTTAAGACCAAATTCAGTCTGCACGTTATAATCAAGGCTATATGCACGGACTTTTCCGATGCCGTTGAGTTTTATTTCGGCTATTATTCCTTTGTCGATGGCTCCGGGGAATACATAACCTCCGTTATAATCTGTATGCTCGCCGATCAGGTTGATGCGTCCGGCAGATGCAAACTGAACGCCACCTTCGCCAAAGAGGGAAAGGAATTTTTCGTGAATTTTGTTCTTCATTGTTGTGATCTCGTAGTTTTTAGTTTCAGTCGTTTCAAACTCTCAAATTTAGCACTTTTTTTAAACACTCGTCCAACCCCGTGCTCAAATCCTGTCATTTTCGGGCACAGACTCTACAACGGAGACAGTTCAAGTATTATTGGATAATGGTCTGAAACGCCGCCAAGCCAGCGGGGACCGGACCAGGTGCGGAGAGGTTTTACTCCCGTATGCTTCCTGTCCGGAACCGAAAGACATGGAGGGGAGAAGATGTGTTCACGGGCACACAATCCCTCAAGGACCGGACAACCGTCGATCTTTTCCCATTTCCCCTGGAACTTGATGGTGCCGGCAGCAGCAGGATAGGCAGCCTCAACCCCCGGTGCAGGTGTCACCTTATCATTGAAGTCCCCGATTGCGACAATGTGGGAGAATCCTTCGGAAAGCAGAGAATCACGAAGATAGAGCAACCTGTCCATCGCTATTCGTCTCCGGCTGTCCGAATCCCGTCCTATCTTTGACGGATGGTGGTTCACGAGCACAGCGACAGAGGATGCTTTCGGACGGGCAATGCCGTCTCCGTCAGCCCCTTGAGGGTCACGGGGCGGCCCTTTGCCCGACGCGGATGGCCAGGGCGCATCTGTCGCTGTAACTGGCAGCGGCTCCAGCACGGCAAGCAGAATGTCGCGGGTAGGTAGAATCCGGCCTGTAGAGTCCGTCAAATGGCAAGGTTTACTAAGGAGAAGCCGGAAACGGGAGTGTCTATAGAGCAGAGCGCAGTCGATGCCGCGGCGGTCCGGGGAATCATAATGGACGATGGAATAGTCCATTTTGCGCAGACCTGTACGATACAGCAGACTTTTCAGCACCGTCGCATTCTCTACCTCAGCAAGTCCTATTATATCGGGCATGGAGCCGTAATAGTCCGCAGCCATAAAAACGGTTTTAGCAATCCCGTTGCATTTGTCGCCAAAATGAGCCTTCCCCGCAAAGAAGTTTTCAACATTCCAGAACATGCACAAAAACCCCGGCTCCCCGTCATCGACGACGGGGTGGCCGAGAACCATTACCAAACTTATGAAAAACACCACGCGCCAAAGATGCACACAGTAAACAGAAATATACCCCCTGAAACTTAAAAATGTTTTTATATCGCAAACCTTTTTTGGTGTTTGCGAATGGATAAAAATCTGTACCTTTGGACTTTAAATTAAAAATTAAAAAATGAGTCTGAAATGTGGAATAGTAGGACTCCCCAATGTGGGAAAGTCCACTCTTTTCAACTGTGTGAGTTCTGGAAAGGCACAGAGCGCCAATTTCCCTTTTTGTACGATAGAACCTAATCTTGGAAGCACCAATGTTCCGGACCGGAGACTCGACACCCTGTCGGAAATATGCAAACCTCAACGCACCATCCCGGCTACGGTGGATATAGTAGATATCGCCGGTTTGGTTAAGGGTGCAAGTCGTGGCGAAGGCCTTGGAAACCAATTTCTTGCAAACATACGCGAATGCGACGCGATCCTGCATGTGCTTCGCTGCTTCGATGACGGCAACATTGTCCATGTGGACGGAAGCGTGGATCCGGTGAGGGACAAGGAGGTGGTCGACCTTGAACTGCAGATAAAGGACCTTGAGACGGTTGAAGCCCGTCTTGCAAAAGCTGAGAAAGCCGGAAAGACCGGGGGAGATAAGAGCGCACTGAAACTTGCCGCACTCCTTGCCAGATATAAGGACGCACTGCTGAGCGGAAAATCCTGCCGCAGCGTTGAACTTCAAAATGAGGAGGAAGCAGCGATAGCGCACGACCTTTTTCTCCTTACCAACAAACCGGTGATGTACATCTGCAACGTTGACGACGCATCTGCCGCCAAGGGGAACAGATATGTTGATGCCGTCAGAGAAGCCGTCAAGGACGAGAATGCGGAAATCCTTGTGATTGCGGCACGCACGGAATCCGAAATTGCGGAAATTGAAGATTACGAGGACAGAAAACTGTTCCTGGGTGAACTCGGACTCGAAGAATCCGGAGTCGTCCGTCTGATCCAGGGAGCATACAGGCTGCTCGGACTGCAAACCTTCTTCACCGCCGGCTCCGATGAATGCCGTGCCTGGACCATCCATAAAGGGGACAAAGCACCAAAAGCCGCAGGGGTCATCCATACCGATTTTGAGAAGGGCTTCATCCGCGCTGAGGTCATAAAGTACGAGGACTTCGTAAACCTCAAGAGCGAAGCTGCCTGCCGCGCCGCCGGAAAGCTCGCAACCGAAGGGAAAGAATACGTTGTTCAGGATGGAGATATAATGCACTTCCTCTTTAACGTATAGTACTTCCAGCAACACATTATGTCACAGGAAATTGAGAAGAAGTTTCTGGTTAAGGGCGATTTTAAAGCCTGTGCTTTCAAGGCCGTACATATCACCCAAGGGTATCTTTCCAGCATTCCTGAACGTACCGTGCGCATTCGCATAAAGGAAGACCGGGGATTCATTACCGTGAAAGGTAAAAGCAATGATTCCGGAGCAACCCGCTTCGAGTGGGAAAAAGAGATTGCGGCAGAGGACGCCAAGGCCCTTATGAACCTTGCGGAACCCGGCGTGATCGACAAGACCCGTTACCTGATAAAGAATACCGATGGTGTTCATACATGGGAAGTGGACGAGTTCTACGGCGACAATCTCGGACTTATTGTGGCAGAAGTAGAACTTTCCGATGAGAATGAACCTTTCGACAAGCCCTCTTGGCTCGGCGAGGAGGTTACGGGAGATCCCAAGTACTACAACTCCATGTTGATGAAGAACCCATACAAAAACTGGAAATAATAATTCCTGTTATCTTTGCACAATGACTATCGAATGGAACTTTATATTAAGGATTTTTGCCGCCGGACTTTTAGGTGGTCTGATCGGTTTTGAGCGCGAGTTCAGGGCAAAGGAAGCCGGGGTACGCACGCACTTTATCGTAGCCCTTGGAAGTGCCCTTTTCATGATTATTTCTCAATATGCCTTTGAGGGACGCTTTGATGCCGCACGCGTTGCTGCACAGGTGGTATCCGGCATCGGTTTCATTGGAGCCGGAGTAATAATCTTCCAAAAGAATGCCGTACGGGGAGTAACCACGGCTGCTGGCCTTTGGGTTGCAGCGGCAATAGGGCTCGCCTGCGGTTCGCAGATGTATTCCGTAGCCATTGCTGCTGCGATGATGACCATTCTGGTGCTGGAGACAATGCATTTCATCACGCGCACTCATGGATTCAAAGAACTCTCCATCACACTTTCTCCTGTTACCAACGAGGAACTTCTGTCAATCATGACGACCCTTAAAAAGAAAGGCGCCGAAATAGAAACGTTCACGCTCACTAGTGGGGTGGCTGTCTTTGAACTGAAAATAAAGCAAAAGGACTATGCCACAACCGTAGACACAGTCCTTTCATTTTCAAAAGGTCTGAAGGTGGAGATTTCCTAGAAGAATCTCGCCCTGTTATCCTTTACAACTCCGTTTGCACTCATCGAAGGAATGATGAGCTGCGAAGCATATTGCGCAGCGCGCTGTGCGAACATGTCGGCATCGTCCTCAGTGTAGAAGCTGCCTTTCTCGCGGGAATTGACCACGAATACATAAGTGCTGAACGAACCGGCGACAGGACCGCAAAGCTTTCCGTCTTCCGCGACAGACACAGCACCGATAAGAGCGGGATCAACACTGCGCGAACCCATGGGAGCAAGACTGAGGGAAGCCTCGCTTGTAACGCTTTCTCCAAGGGCGTCAGCTACCTCCTGAATGGTGTTCAGACCCGCAATTTTTGCAGCAATCTCTTCCTTGCACTTCTTGGCAAGCTTCTCGGAATAGAGCTGGCTCCTGATTCCTTCGGATACTTCATTGAGAGGCTTGAAGCCCTCTTTATGGACATCATTTACTTTTGCAACAAAGAAATACTTGTTGTTTACGGTAATGATGTTGGAAACCTTTCCGGCCTTGGAATCAAAAGCCCAGCGAGTAAGTTCCTTGGCCTGATCGATGGAACCATAGGAAGAAGTAGCCTCGGTGATGCTCTGTTTGTGTGAATAGACTCCGAGGGAATCCACTGCAGCATCATACCCGGCAGAAGAGTGACCGGCGATGGTGGAGAATCTGTTGGCCTGTGCATACACATTGTTGGTGGTCTCCTTTCCGGCAACGGCCGTCTTTTCCAGGATGGCTACCTGCTTCTTAACCACGGGAGCGGTCTTCTTTGTAACCACTACCACATGGGTACCATACTGGGTCCTGATGACCTGCGGCTGTCCTACGGGAGCAGTAATGACGCTTTCGAAACCGGGGATGATATAGGTCTGGGTCATCCAGCCGATATTTCCAAGTTCGCCGTCGGCGGCGGAATTCTGGTCTGCAGAGAATTCTGCAACGAGGCTGCTGAAACTGCCACCTTTGCGGATCACACCGGCAAGGCTGTCAGCCTTCGTCTTGGCATCGGCACCCTGAAGAAGGATATGTTTGACATAAACCGAGTCAGAGACAGGCTTGGTGTCGAGTACGCGAACGGCATAGAAAGTGTCACCGCTTGAAATGACGGGAGAAACCGAGCCTTTTCCTTCGAAAACGAAATTGTTGATTTCGGAGTTTATGCTATTCAGTTCACCAGCCTTATACCAGTGATTGTCGAGCTGGCGATCGGAATTCTTAAGAAGGAAAGACTTGAGGTTGTCGGCATCGGCAAATTGTGAATATGCCTCTGCAAACTGGTCGTTGGTAAAGGAAATGTCCTCGGCGGAAGGCTTAACCTCAAATACCACGTATTCTATGTCGCGGCCGGCTTTCTGCTCGTAGAAATCCTGATGCTCCTTGTAGTACTTCTTGATTTCGGAGGCAGAAACGGCAATGGTGCTGTCCTGTGCGAAAGGATGCATCACCTGTACATAATCAACATTGGCAGTAGTATTGTTGCCGGCAATATTGAGTTCTTTCTCAAGCGCGTTTTGATATGTTGCCGCAGTAAAAAGGGCACCATATTTTGCGTAGAACTGCTGGGTATAAACAGTGTTCTGCAGATAGTTCCAATATGTACGCAGACGACCGGATTCGTCACCGGGAACAGCCTGGACGAATTCAACCACCTTGTCGGGAGAGAAACTTCCGTTATCGCCCAGGAACGCATAATTGCCGGCGATCACGGGAGAAGGATTGTCTCCGGTAGTAAGATCTACCATTTCGGCCTCGCCTACAGCTATCCCCGCAGCCTTGGCGTTCTTCACGAACATATACCTGTCAACCAGTTCCTGCCATGCGGCATCACGCACCTGTTGCTGGGATTGCTCATTCTGCACGCTGCTTCCGGTAACAACCTCATTGATAACTTTATACCTTTCGATGTCTTCAAGGAAATCGGTATAGGCAATGGATTTTCCGGCAATGCTTCCGACATCATATTTGCTCGACATGGAGTGCAGGGCCGACTCAAGCGTGCCGGGGTCGATTATAAAAGACAAAAGGGCCAGGGCGATGATGATAGAAATCGCCAGACCGAACTTTACGCGTATTTTTTCAAGTACCGCCATTTTGTATGTAACTTTTAATCAATAATTCAAATAAGCCTGCAAAGGTAGTAATTTTATCTTATTTTTTGAGCAGGGGACCTATAAAATTCACGGAATCAATCACAACTGAAGTGCTGTCCTGTACAGTGTATCCGTAACCATTGAACGGTTCCAACAGTATGGCATTGCGGGCATGGTCGTCCGATCGCATGCCATACCCCTGCAGGAATCCCTGCGGAGAATACATTTTAACGTAGCAGTCGGTATAGATCTCACTCTTCATCTGGTTCCAGTAGAGAGTGTCTGTTTCCATAGTCTCCTGCTTGAGCACATTATGGATTACAACGTTCCCGAATGCTTCCCAGATCTCTTCCTGATCCCTGCCGGGGCGTTTTTTCTTGAGCACGTGCCGTCCGTCATCGGAGACGATCACCGTTTCCAGCAGCCCCTCGTCGTCATAACCGTAGATGGCTATTCCCTTCGGGAAACTCTCGAAGGTAAGCGTATCGTTGTCATAGCGCTCCATGAGCGAAGACTCTACCCTCATGAGTACGCGTCCGTTTCGCGTCTGCACGGCAAACATGTTCTCCACCGTCTGGACAGGAGCCTGAGCGAGGTCAAGATCATCAGCACGGCCCATCTTGTTCTTGCAGGAAACAACAAGGATAGCAAGCGCAGCCACGCTTGCTATCCGTATAATCATTCCGGTAAGAGTCCGCGCCGGTTTCACCTCTATTTCCTTGTCCTTACGGTTGTCATGGCCTGCATGCCGTTGCAGACGACCCTGTAACTCTGACCGTTTTCTACGTTATACATAAAGGCCTCTGCAGTTTCAGGGAAGTAAACACTGAAGGAAGCGATGCTCCTGTTGGCATCATCAGCAAGGGTCGGATCGGCGTTCTTTGCCTTGTTGAGATAGTCAACAGCCACCCAGTAGTGGGCGCGTTTCTCGATTTCGTCGCCCCCGCAGGAGGTTGCACCCCATATTTGTCCCATGAGGAAATATGCCTTTCCGGCAAATCCTTCGTCAAGACCGGCAGCGGCGGATGCATAATTATACGCCTTCGCAAGTTTTCCGTTGCGGAAACACTGGGTAGCAGCCTCGAAGTTATAGGCGGCATCGGTAGCAGCATCGGAAGTCTCATAAGCAATGGCCTCGTCGATATATTTGAGAGCCTTGTCAAGGTCTCCCCTCGAAGCGTTCAGTTTATAAAGGTAGTATGCCGAATTATAAGACGGATCAAGTTTATACATCGATGTAACCGCGTTCAGGAACAGATCGTTGTCCTGGCAGTCCTCGGTTATGCTGAGTATCTTCACGATATTCGACACAAGAGCGAGATCTTCGGTTCCGGCCTCATACCTGGGAGTAAAGAGAGCTACGAGATCCTCGCAGCTTGCCACCTTGCTGGTAATGAAAAGGCTCTCCAGGTCTGTCTTGACCTTCTGGTTCTGCTCGGCCATCACGCCGGACTTTGCAGGGGCCTTATCAATCAGTTCTGCATTCCGCTCATATACATTTATCACATCTTCGGCTGAAACCACACCTTTTTCATAAAGCTTGATGGCAGCATTCAAGTTCTGGATGAAGAGGCTGGTCTTTGTCTTTTCGGCGTTACGGGAAATGATATCATTAAGTCCTTCATAAACAGCCTTTTCGTTACCCATATTGTAGTTTACGATATCTACTCCCTTGTTGTTGAGGGCGGAAACCGCATATTTGGGGAAGAAGTGAGCGCGCTCCTCATGAAGGGTCATGAGGGTATCCAAAAGGGCCTGCCTGTAAACAATGTTTCCTTTGTTCTTATTGATAAGTTTGCGCATCAGTTCAGTACCGTTCGTAAAAACGGTCTGCCTGACTCCCTTAGGGCAGGTAACGTATACCTTGCGCCAATTGACTGTGGCGTTATCGAAATCTTTTGCTTTGTAGGAGTCCTCATAGAATGAAAGATACTTAATGCAGTTCGCACTGTCAGCACCCCACTTTCCCTGTGCACGGGAAGTGAATCCTCCAAATGCCATTGTCATGGCAAAAATTGCTACAACTAACTTTTTCATATCTCTTTTCAAATAACTATTCATATCTTGGTTTAATGAACCACACATCGTGCAGGTTGACCCCTACGCTCAGGCGGAAGTATCTTTCCCTGACAAGTCCTCCGGAAAGCGAGCCCCTCTGTCCAAGGTCGGCTCCAATGTTTACGCCGTTCATCAAACCCTTGACGTATACAGGAATGGTTGTACCAAAAGTGATGCCGAAACTGTTGATTTCGTTGCCTGCAACCTTATAGTATTCATTGTTATAATATGTTCCGACACGGTAGGAAGCTCTTTTTATCCTGCTCCTGATGCTATATCTGTCGGGGGTATATTCTATACCGGCACGGAGGCTTCCGCATAATCCGGCAGTGAAACTATTGTCGCTGTCGGAAATGGCAAACCCGGGCGTTTTGTCTATCCTTGTGCTTCTCCAGTCTGAAAGGAGGCAGTCCAGTTCCAACCTGAGTTTTTCATCCCGGTTAAGACTAATTCCCAACCCAAGTTCACTGCCAAGACGCACCGATTTTGATGCGCTGAGCGATCCAAGAAATGTAGTATCGGCCGGAGTAATGTCCACCGTTTCGGCGGAACCGGCCGACTGATGGGTATATATCATGGTGCCGTTCAGCCTTGTGCCCAGGGCATAAGTTACGCCTATCCCCAATTTAGTCTTCTTTCCGACCGGCCTTTCATACTGAGCCCCGAATTTGGCGGTCCAACTGTTCAAGTGAAGTTTATAGCTGTCCTGCGCGCTGTTTACACCAGTTTTCGTAAAAACCTGAGTGAAGTATTTGTCATAGTTTCCGAAAATAAAGCCCCCTTCGGCCCCTATCGCAAGGTTTTTTACGGGATTACCCGCTACAGCTGCAAACAGTTTGTAAAAACTGCCCTGCCCGTAATCGTAGTAACTTATATTGCCTATCCTGCCTATTATTTCAGGATCCGTTTCTTTGGTGCGATAGCTGTAACCTCCCGATGAGTACGGGGTTATGCCAACAGCAGATGTGAGGCTTCTCCAAATAGGAAAAGCAAAGGCCATGGATCCGATATTTGTACTGTTATTTGCAGAATTGACACGCCCCGTGGCAGAATTCTGGCTGAAAACCGTATTGTTGTTCTTCACCGAGAAATCCATCATTACCGAAAGCGTATCACGTGCAGTGATGGCCGCAGGGTTACGCAGATTCAGGTAGCGGTTGTTACGCGAAGCTATTCCCACTCCGCCCATACCTATATTGTATGGACTGCCCTGCTGCTCGAGATTCCCGATTCCGAAGATGGAGTACGGGGTATAAGAAACGTACTCCCCGCTCTGCGCAAAAGATTTTGCGCCGGGAAGCAGCATTGCCGCAAGGAGAATAACACTACCAGATATTTTTTTCAACATAGTCGTCGGTTATAAGTGCCAGGCCAACTTGTACCAGATTGCTCACAATGAACAGGGACTGTTTCATGCGCTTGGCAAAATATGTTGCGTCGCCCCCCGTAAACACTACCACGTGTGAAGGATGGAGACGTATATACCCTTCGATTTCAAACATTATGCCCGAAATAACTCCGGACTCTATCGAACTGTCCAGTGAATTGCCTTCGCGGGCGATTCTGGATGGAATATTCCGCAGCGGCAGTGACTTGGAATAGCGATTCAGCGATTTAAAACGGGTGAGGCACCCGGGAGATACATTTCCTCCGCGGTACTGTCCGTCCTCGCCGGTTATATCTATAGTAAGCGTCGTGCCAAAATCGAATACAATACACGGCTTCCCTTTGAAAAGATGCCTCACGGCAAGCAGCGAAGCCGCCCTGTCATAGGAGAGATAATCCGGCAGGTCATAGCGCTGGAGAATATCTGTGTGGAGATGGTCCAGTATCATCAAATGACGGCATTCGCCACGGAGGATCTGTTCTTCTTCCTGAGTCACGGGCTTGGCAGATACCACGGCCATCACTTCCGGCTTTTCCTTTTCGGTAAGGGAAAGTATGAACTCCATGACTTTCTCGCCCTGGTAACGGAAAGTCTTGCCGAGGATCATTCCCTCAGCCCAAGCCGCTTTCAGGGCAGTATTTCCTGCTTCTATGAGAAGATTCGCCATTTTGTTCTGTTCGTAAACTCGCAAATTTAACAAATTATCCCAACTTATTCAAAAGAGTTCTGGCTTCCTGCAGCGAAGACACTCCGTGAGAAACAATTTTCAGTTTGTCGTTGCTCTGTTTAAGGACAAAAGGGGAGCGTCCAGATGAGATTTCTCCGAGAATCTTTTCGAAAGTCTTCGAATTGAAATAGACAGACTTGGAATCGGAAATGAAGAAGCAGATACACATTCCGTTCTTTACGATTATTTTCTCAAATCCGAGGGCCATTCCGGCGTTGCGTATCTTTACCACCTCGAAGAGGTTGGACACTTCTTCCGGCAGACGCCCGAAACGGTCGGAGAGCAGCAGTGCAAGACGATCCAGTTCCTTGTCGGAATCCATTGAATCCAATTGCTTGTAGATACGTATTTTCTCTGCAGTGACATCTATATATGAATCGGGTATTAGGGCTTCCCTGTCTGTTTCTATCGTACAGTCTGACAGATATTTTCCTCTGGAACGACGAATTTCCTGACCGGTTTCCAGTCCGAGTTCATCCATTGCTTCGTTTATTACCTTCTGGAAAGTTTCGTACCCCATATCCATAATGAAGCCGCTCTGTTCTGCTCCCAGGAGATTGCCGGCGCCGCGGATATCCAGGTCCTGCATGGCAATGTTGAATCCGCTTCCAAGATCGGAAAATTCCTCTATTGCCCGGAGACGCCTGCGTGCATCTTCGCTCACCGACGCGAGAGGAGGCACCACCAGATAGCAGAATGCCTTTCGGTTGGAACGTCCCACACGTCCACGCAGCTGGTGAAGGTCACTGAGCCCTACATTCTGTGCCTGATTTATGATGATTGTGTTAGCGTTCGGGATGTCAAGTCCATTTTCTATAATGGTGGTACATAGCAATATATCGAAATCTCCCCTGATGAATCCCAGCATCTTGTCTTCGAGTTGCCTTGCATCCATCTGACCATGGGCGAGACAGATGCGGGCATCCGGCACCAGGCGGTGAAGTATTATTTCTATATGCGGGAGTTCCTCAACTTTATTATGAAGGAAGAATACCTGTCCTCCGCGGTTGAGTTCGTATTCTATGATACTTTTTATCTCCTTTTCTTCGAAGAGGATTATCTCCGTCTGAACCGGAATCCTGTTCGGCGGAGGAGTGTTGATGATACTGAGATCCCTTGCGCCGAGCAACGAAAACTGAAGGGTACGGGGAATAGGTGTTGCCGTGAGGGTAAGAGTATCTATTCCAGCGCGCATCTGTCGTAGTTTCTCCTTTGCAGCCACTCCGAATTTCTGTTCCTCGTCAATTATGAGAAGACCAAGATCCTTGAAGTCGAAGCCATTTCCAAGAATCTTGTGGGTTCCTATTATAATATCGAGACGTCCGTCCGCTGCACGTTTTTTTATGTCACTGATTTGTTTTGCAGTCCTGAGTCGGCTTACATAATCAACGGTGCATGGAAAATTCTCCAGTCGGGAGGTAAAAGTATTATAATGTTGCAAGGCAAGTATAGTGGTAGGGACAAGCACAGCAACCTGCTTGCCATCTGTTACCGCTTTGAAAGCAGCGCGTATTGCAATTTCAGTCTTTCCGAATCCAACATCGCCACACACCAGCCTGTCCATGGGGCAAGAATCTTCCATGTCGCGTTTTACTGCCATGGTAGCCAACTCCTGATCGGGAGTATCTTCGAACATAAATGAAGATTCAAGTTCATCCTGAAGATAAGTATCGGCAGAAAATGCAAATCCCTTACTGGAGCGGCGCTTCGCGTAAAGTTGGATAAGGTCCTTTGCTATATCCTTAACCTTACGCTTGGCATTTGCTTTAAGGGTGGACCATGTTTTGGATCCGAGTTTATTTATGCGTGGCTGTTCTCCTTCGGATGAACGGAAGAGGGATAATTTATTCAGGGCATGTACTGAAACAAAAACAACATCTCCATCCCGATAAGTAATTTTAACAACTTCCCTCGCTCTTCCCTTTTCATCATACATTCGGACCAAGCCGCCGAACACTCCTATTCCATAATCTATATGAACGACATAATCCCCAATGTTGAAAGAATTGAGGTCGTTGACGGTAAGCTGTTCACTTTTTTCAACACTTCGACGGATACTTACCCTGTGAAAACGCTCAAATATCTCATGATCAGAATATCTTGCTATCTTCTCATCTTCATCTATAAATCCCTGGTGAAGATTCCACCCCTCTACAAATTCAGGAATAATCCCGCCTTCACTGCTGAGTATGGATTTAATCCTTCCAAGCTGGGAAGCCTTCTCTCCATAGATAATTACCCTGTACCCTCTTTCTATTTTTCCTTTTATATCATCTTGAAGAAGGTCAAAATTCTTATTGAATCGAGGCTGAGGTGTTATATGAAAATTTTCAGTTTCTACATTTTTCAATCCAAGAGGGACCTCAAGGAATACCCGGCGGTACTTCTCGGTGAGACAAAAAAACTCCTTCTCCCTATACATATCGGAAGAGTCCAGCCAAACAGTACTGCCCGAAGGAAGAATCTCAAGAATATTTTTCCCTTTATCATCCGACATGGAAAAGATATTTCCTTCTATATCTGCAGACTCTTTTTCGTCTTTCGATACTTGTGTATTGCAATCAAAATTACTGATAGCTTCTATTTCATTGCCCCAGAAGGAAATCCGGTATGGTTCATTATTAGTATAAGAGAATATATCAATAAGGGAGCCTCTGACAGCATATTGTCCTGGAGAAGAAACGAAATCCACCTTTTCAAACCCCTTTTCTATAAGTATGGAAATAAGGTTATCGAATGATAATTCCTGTCCTTTTTCAACTCTGAAAATAGATGATTCTTCGGGAACAGGAATCTTTTCTTCTATAGCATCTGGCCAGGTTACAATAAATACTTTTTCTCCTTTATTGGAAAGAACAGCCCCTATAGCTGCCGTACGCTGGACTTCAAGAGAAGATTTATAATTACTTCTCTCCATATTTTTTCCTCCTTGCGGAAGGTAAAAAACACAGTCTCCTTCTACCAAACGGTAAAGGTCGGCAGCACAATATTCGGCTTCCTCCCTTCCTGGAAGAATAATAAAATTGACCCCCTTTATCGCCGAGGCGGACAACACAAACCACCTCGCAGACAGAAACAATCCGCTACAATATACTGTATTTTTGTTTTTAAGATCTTTTATCAACATTTATCCTCTTTTATCCGTTGTAAAACTGTTGATAACCCTGTTTAAATCATTGTTAATAATATTATCCAGATGTTTTCAACAACCGTTCAAAAAGCTCATAACAATTGTTTTCAACATATTATTTAAAGATAACCATTTGAGAATGTTATAGTTATCAAATAATTAACATTTTCCACAAGTTATACAACAATAACAAAACAAAAACAAAAAGAACTATATTTGTATCTGGTAACTTAAAAATGCGACAGATGCCGGATTTCAACCCCCACGATAACATAGAAGGCAAAGATAAGGATTTGGACGGAATAATCCGCCCTCAGGAACTGGAAGATTTTACAGGACAGCGAGAAATAGTTTCCAATCTGAAAGTTTATATACAGGCCGCAAAAATGCGCGGAGAGTCGCTCGACCATACCCTTTTTCACGGCCCTCCCGGATTAGGGAAAACCACGCTTGCCCATATCATCGCAAATGAAATGGGGGTAAACATGAAGATAACCTCAGGTCCGGTTATAGTCCGTCCCGGGGATCTTGCCGGACTTCTCACTTCTCTCGAAGCCGGTGATGTCCTGTTTATAGATGAAATTCACCGTCTTTCTCCGGAAGTGGAGGAGTATCTGTATTCCGCCATGGAGGATTTCGTAATAGACATAATGATAGACAAGGGGCCGGGCGCCAGGTCGGTGCGTATTAATTTAAATCCTTTCACCCTTGTAGGAGCTACCACACGCAGCGGGCTTCTTACCGCTCCTCTGCGGGCCCGCTTCGGGATAACATGTCCGCTTGAATATTATGATACCGGCGATCTGGTGAAGATAGTCAAGCGCAGCGCTACGATACTTAAAGTAGAGATTGATGACAGTGCCGCCAGGGAAATTGCAATGCGCAGCAGAGGTACCCCCCGTATCTGTAACGCCCTGCTTCGCAGGGTCAGGGACTTTGCACAGGTTGAAGGGAATGGAAAAGTTGATATAGCCATTACGAAATATGCCCTTGATAAACTCCGTATCGATACTCGAGGGCTCGATGAGACAGATAACAAAATCCTTCGCACTATTATAGAAAAGTTTAAAGGAGGGCCTGTCGGAGCCAACAATCTCGCTACCGCTATCAGTGAGGATCAGGGAACTTATGAGGAAGTGTATGAACCTTTCCTCATCAAGGAAGGTTTTATATTGAGAACACAGAGAGGAAGGATAGCCACCGACCTTTCATATAAGCATCTTGGCATAAAAAGAGGTGCTGGAGAAGATGAAACACTTTTCTAGGCTTGTTAGTCTCGCAAAAAATGAGTAAAATTGCAGACTTTAAATAATAATCACGAAATGGCAGACAAACTTATTTCCAAGATTCCCGATGGGCCGTTGTCCGAAAAATGGACGAAGCGCAAGTCGGAAATCCATCTGGTTAGTCCCAACAACAAAAGAAAACTTGAAATTATTGTGGTAGGAACCGGACTCGGCGGTGCATCTGCAGCTGCAAGCCTCGGTGAACTTGGTTACAATGTAAAGGTTTTCTGTATCAGCGATTCTCCCCGCAGGGCCCACTCTATAGCCGCCCAGGGTGGTATAAATGCTGCAAAGAACTACCAGAACGACAACGATTCCATTTACAGACTCTTCTACGACACGATAAAGGGTGGTGACTACCGCGCCCGCGAAGCAAACGTCTATCGTCTTGCGGAGGTAAGTGCTGCTATCATAGACCAGTGCGTGGCTCAAGGTATTCCTTTTGCCCGCGAATACGGCGGATATCTTGCCAACAGGTCTTTCGGCGGAGTGCAGGTGAGCCGTACATTCTATGCCAGGGGACAAACCGGTCAGCAGCTCCTTCTGGGTGCGTATGCTTCTCTGAATAAAGAGATAGCAGCCGGTACGGTAAAGAGTTATCCCCGTCACGAAATGCTCGATCTCGTCATCATTAACGGCGAGGCAAAGGGTATCATCGCCCGCAACCTCGTAACCGGACAGATAGAACGTTTTGGAGCCCATGCTGTGGTTATTGCGACAGGTGGATATGGAAATACATATTTCCTTTCTACCAATGCAATGAACAGTAATGGTTCTGCTGCAATGCAGTGCTGGCGCAAAGGTGCATATTTTGCAAATCCCTGCTTTGCCCAGATTCATCCTACCTGTATTCCCGTTCATGGAGACCAGCAGTGTAAACTGACTCTGATGAGCGAAAGTCTTCGCAATGACGGCCGCATCTGGGTTCCAAAGAAACTTGAAGATGTGGAAAAACTTCGCAAACATGAGATAAAGGCTTCCCAGATTCCTGAAGAGGACAGGGATTACTACCTCGAGCGTCGTTATCCTGCATTCGGAAACTTGGTTCCCCGCGATGTCGCATCCCGTGCCGCCAAGGAGCGCTGTGATGCCGGATTCGGTGTAAACGAGACAGGAAAGGCTGTTTTCCTTGATTTCTCCGAAGCAATCAACCGTCTCGGACATCAAAAGGTGGCTGAAAGATACGGCAACCTTTTTGAGATGTATGAGAAGATAACCGCTTCATCCCCCTGGGAAGAGCCAATGATGATTTATCCGGCTATTCATTATACCATGGGAGGTATCTGGGTTGATTACGATCTTCAGACCACTATTCCCGGACTTTATGCAATAGGCGAAGCCAACTTCTCTGATCATGGAGGAAACCGTCTGGGTGCTTCTGCGCTTATGCAGGGGCTTGCCGATGGTTATTTCGTGTTGCCTGTTACCATTGGAGATTATCTTTCCAAGAAATTTGCCGAGCCTAAGACGGATATCAATGCTCCGGAGTTTGCAATAGCTGAGAAAGCTGTTCAGGCACGTATCGACAGATTGTTCTCTATTAAAGGTAAAGAGACCGTAGATTCTATTCATAAGGAACTTGGTCACATTATGTGGGAATATGTCGGTATGGCACGCGATGAGGAAGGTCTCAAGACCGCGATTAAGAAAATCAAAGAACTTCGCGAGCGTTTTTATAAGGATGTGCGGGTTCCGGGGTCTCAGTTTGAATTCAATCAGGAACTTGAAAAGGCCCTTCGTCTTGAGGATTTCTTTGATATTGGAGAACTCATGGCTTATGATGCGCTTAACCGTAAAGAATCTTGCGGAGGACATTTCCGTGTTGAAAGCCAGACAGAAGAAGGCGAGGCTAAGCGCGATGACAAGAACTTCATGTATGTTGCGGCATGGGAGTATAAGGGAGAGGGAGTTGAGCCTGAACTTCACAAAGAAGATCTGAAGTACGAATTTATCGAAGTTAAGACCAGAAATTATAAAGACTAAGGAAGTATGGATTTCAATGTTAAAGTATGGCGTCAGCGTAACGCCAAGGCGAAAGGACATTTTGAAACATATCATATCGAGGATATTGAGTCTGATGCTTCCTTCCTCGAAATGCTGGATATTCTTAATGAGAAACTTATCCGTGAGGGCGTGGATCCCATTTCTTTCGACCACGATTGCCGCGAAGGTATATGCGGAGCATGCTCCTTATATATAGATGGCCGTGCTCATGGTCCGGACGATCATGTTACCACATGCCAGCTGTTTATGCGTCATTTCAAAGATGGAGCCACTATTACTGTGGAACCCTGGCGCAGTTCAGCCTTCCCTGTTATTAAAGACCTTGTTGTGGACCGTAGGGCATACGATAAGATTTTGCAGGCGGGAGGATTCATTTCTGTAAGGACAGGAGCTGCACAAGATGCCAATACTATCCTTATAGGACATGATACTGCGGAAGAAAGTATGGATGCTGCAGCATGTATTGGTTGCGGTGCCTGCGTGGCTACCTGCAAGAACGGCTCGGCAATGCTTTTTGTGGCCGCGAGGGTAAGTTCCCTTGCTCTCCTTCCTCAGGGCAGGATAGAGGCTGCAAAACGCGCCCGTTCCATGGTTAAGAAAATGGATGAACTCGGCTTTGGTAATTGTACCAATACCCGTGCCTGTGAGTTGGAGTGTCCTAAAGGGATATCCGTTTCTCACATAGCCCGTCTTAACAGGGAGTATCTGAAAGCAAAATTTTCAGAATAGGAAGTTATTGAAAGGATAACGTCCTGCATGTATCTCCGCCACCATCTTGTAAAGGTCGTGGCGGAGTTTTTCCAATCCTGTTTTATTGATGGCAGATATGAATATGCAGGGTGTTTTTTCCTGGGCAAGCCAGCTGTTTTTCAATTCTTCGAGGGTTCTGTTGATTTTTGTCTTTGGAGTGAGAGAAAACTCATCATACTCTTCGTAACGATAAGCGTCTATCTTATTGAATACTACGAAGACGGGTTTGTTTCCGGCTCCTATTTCCTGCAGTGTACGTTCTACAACTTCCATCTGCTCTTCAAAATCAGGGTGGGAAATATCTACCACATGAACCAGAATATCCGCTTCTCTGACTTCATCAAGTGTGCTTTTAAAGGCTTCTATCAGTTGTGTAGGAAGTTTGCGGATGAATCCTACCGTATCGCTCAGCAGGAAAGGAACGTTTTCAATAACTACTTTACGGACAGTAGTATCAAGTGTTGCGAACAACTTATTTTCTGCAAATACATCTGACTTGGCCAGAAGGTTCATCAGAGTACTTTTACCTACATTGGTGTACCCTACAAGTGCAAGCCTTACAAGTCCTCCTCTGTTTCCTCTCTGGGTAGACATCTGCCTGTCTATCTTTGCAAGTTCTTCTTTAAGTCTGCTTATTCGTTGTTTTACGATTCGGCGGTCAACTTCTATCTGGGTTTCACCCATACCGCCTCTGGTACCCATACCGCCTCTCTGGCGTTCGAGGTGTGTCCACATTCCTGCCAGTCGGGGAAGCATATAGTTCAGTCTTGCAATTTCAACTTGTGTCTTTGCATAGGCTGTCTGTGCTCTTTGCGTGAAAATTTCCAGGATAAGGCTTGTCCTGTCTATTACCTTTGCTGCCTTTATTACCTTTTCTATATTTCGTTGCTGCATACCGGTTAGTTCATCGTCGAAAATGCAGTAACTGATTTTATTGGTTTCGCAATACTCTTGTATTTCAGCGAGTTTCCCGCTACGGATATAGGTTGCTTTTTCAGGTTTGTCCAATCTTTGAACAAACTTTTTATCTCCGGTCGCTCCTGCCGTTTCTGCAAGGAATTCCAGTTCATCCAGGTATTCCATTACCTTTGATTCCTTGTCCGACTGTCGTATAATTCCTACAAAAACAGCTTTTTCTATAATTTCTTTTTTTATTTCAATCATTAGGGTATCTAAAAAGGCCATCCGGTTGAGGACGGCCTTTGATTCTGTTTAATAAATGATTATCGGAGTTGGAAAATAACAGGGAAGGTGTAGGTGACCTTAACGGCGCGGTCACGCTGTTTACCGGGACTCCAGTTGGGAGAACTCTGGACAACGCGGACAGCTTCTTTGTCGAGTGAAGGATCCACCCCACGGACAACTTTTACGTTTGAAACCTTTCCATCAGCACCTACTACGAACTGTAGAAGGACGCGTCCCTGAATACCGTTTTCCTTTGCTATTTCCGGATATTGAAGCCTCTCATTCACCCATTTTGAAAAAGCATTTGCATCTCCGCCCATGAAACTTGGCTTCTCTTCTACCAATTGGAATGGAATAGCCTCTTCTTCAATGACTTCCTCTACAACTTCTTCAACATATTCCTTGATTTCAACACCAAGGCTGGCATCATCTTCGAGGTTGAGGATATTGTCATCTACTTGAAGATCGTCATCAACAATGTCGATATTATCGGAAAGAATGGGGATCTGAGGTATTTCCGGCGGCGGAGGAGGAGTTTCCTGGGTTATTGGAATTATTTCCTCTTCTTCGATCTGGGTTACCTCAGCTTCGAGTGCCTTAGTTTTTTTGTCTTTGGTACTGAATTCGAAAGCTCCATAAACAACCAGTAAGGCAATCACGAATCCTATTTCCGTGAAGAGCAGTCTCTTGTTTCCAAGGCTGGCTTTTTCTGTTTTTTTGACTTCCATATCTTTTAAACCTTTTTATCCGATAATCACTTCAAAGGTAGGAATAATAAATATTAATTCCAATTTTTTATTATTGGTTGTATCTTTGCGTGTTGATTTTACAGACGATGATACGTTATTTTTCAGAGGATATCAAGTTTACCTTCAAAGGTCGTGCCCTTAACAACAGATGGCTTAAAAGCGTTGCTGAATCCGAGTTTAGAAAACTTGGCGATATTAATATAATTTTCTGTTCAGATCCCTACATCCTTGATATCAATATCAAGTTCCTGAATCATTCGTACTACACCGATATTATCACTTTTGATTATTGTGAGGATAATGTTATTTCTGGAGATTTATTCATCAGTATCGATACGGTAAGGGATAATGCTTCTTATTATGGAAGTGATTTTTCTGAAGAACTGAACAGAGTTATGGTTCATGGTATCCTCCATTTGGTTGGCTTCAATGATCATACTCCCGAAGAACAGAAGATTATGAGGGAAAAGGAAAACTATTATCTTTCCAGACGATGACAGGTGTTTATGATATAATTGTCGTAGGAGGAGGCCATGCCGGGTGTGAAGCTGCGATGGCGGCTGCAAATCTTGGCAGCAAGGTTCTTTTGATATCCATGGACCTGGACTCTTTTGCCAAAATGAGTTGTAATCCAGCTGTTGGCGGAATTGCTAAAGGCCAGATAGTTAAAGAGATAGATGCTCTTGGCGGTTATATGGGTATTGTTACCGATAATTCTACTTTACAGTTCAGAATGCTTAACCGCAGCAAAGGGCCCGCTATGTGGAGCCCCCGGGCGCAGTGCGATAAAAGATTGTTTTCATATACATGGCGTAGAATTCTTGAAAATCATTATAATATAGATATTTACGCGGATTTAGCGATTTCTTTTCTCTTTGAGAATCAAAAAATCTGCGGAGTTTGTACCAATACTGGGGCGATATTTAAATCTCAAGCCGTTATATTGACCGCGGGGACCTTCCTGGGTGGTAAAATTTTTATTGGGAGAACTGAATTTGAAGGAGGGCGCATTGGTGAGAAACCTTCTCTCGGTCTGACCTCTCAACTTGTGGAACGCGGCATTTCTACAGGGAGGATGAAAACCGGCACTCCGCCAAGGATAGATATTTCTTCTGTTGATGTCACCAGGCTCATTGTTCAAAAGGGAGATGATTGTCCAGACAGGTTCAGTTTCCTTCCTCAGGAATCCGCAGTTCAAAAATCAGGGAATCAGATGGATTGTTATATTTTACACACCAATCCTAAGGTTCACGATATATTGCGTTCAGGATTTGATGATTCACCTTTATTTACCGGTCTTATTCATGGAAAGGGTCCGAGGTATTGTCCAAGTATAGAAGATAAGTTGAGAGTGTTTCCAGATAATGATGCTCACCAGTTGTTTCTTGAACCTGAGGGTGCAGAAACAACCGAATATTACCTTCAGGGTTTTTCCTCTTCTTTACCTCTTTCCATTCAGTTAGATGCTCTGCATTCTATAGACGGTCTTGAAAACGCTAAAATTTTCAAACCTGCTTATGCTGTGGAATATGATTACTTTGATCCTTCCCAATTGAAGTATACCATGGAATCCAAGGTAGTTGAAAACCTGTTTTTGGCAGGTCAGGTAAATGGAACTACCGGATATGAGGAAGCTGCGGCACAGGGAATTATTGCAGGTATCAATGCACATTTAAAGATTAAGGAAAAGGATCCTTTCATTCTTGGCAGAGATGAATCTTATATCGGTGTTCTGATCGATGATTTGGTCACCAAAGGTGTCGATGAACCTTACAGAATGTTTACTTCCCGTGCTGAATATCGTGTGTTGCTTCGTCAGGATAATGCAGATGAAAGACTTACTGCCAGATCGCATTCCATTGGTCTTGCAAGCGATGAGAGGTATTCTATTACAATGAGGAAGTATGAAGAAGTTGATCGCCTAATAAAGTTCTGTGACAGTGAAAAAGTTACAGTATCCCAGGCTAACCCTTTTCTTTTATCTCTTGGTTCTTCTCCTCTTGTAGAGTCAAAGAGAGTTTCCGAAATTGCTCTTCGACCTGAAGTTGAGTTGAAACAACTTTTAAATATTGTTCCACGTGGAACAGCATCCTTGGATCCAAAAGTAATAGAATCTGTAGAAATTACTCTGAAATATCGCGGATATATAGAAAGGGAAAGGTCTATGGCAGAAAAACTTCATCGTCTCGAAAATCTTAAGATTCCCGATGGCTTTGATTATGACTCTATCCAAGGTCTTACCATAGAATGCAGGCAAAAATTAAAACGCTATAATCCTCGTACTATAGCGCAGGCATCCCGAATTTCTGGTGTTTCTCCCGCTGATATTTCGGTTCTCCTGGTTTATTTTGGACGCTGATCAGAGTATCTTTAAAGCAGATTTTATAATATCTTCAACTTTTGCATTCGGCTGAGCTTTGAGTATGTTCTGAATAGCTTTCTGTACATTTGCTTTATTAAATCCAAGCATTACGAGTGCAGAAGTTGCTTCCTCGACACTTTCATTTGTTGCAGCGTTGAATAGAACTGTTGGATCGCCGCCGCCACTTTCTGCAATTTTGTCTTTGAGTTCCAGAATCAGACGTTGAGCTGTCTTCAGACCTATTCCTTTGACAGCTTTTATAAGATTAATGTTTTCAGACAGAACCGCTTGTCGGAATTCTTCTGTTGTAAATGAAGACAGAACCATTCTTGCGGATGCCGCCCCCATTCCGGAAACACTCGTAATCAGTTGAAATAAAGAGCGTTCGTCTTTATTTGCAAAGCCGTAGTCTATGGTACTTCCATCCCTTGTGTTTACCTGGCTTTGGGTATATATTTTTGCTGATGCTCTGCCTTCCAGTATTGCGTAGGTCTGCAATGATATCTCGAGTCTGTAACCTATACCATTATTGTCGATAACTACCTGGGTCGGAGTCAGTTCTTCTACTTTACCAAAAATATAATCTATCATAACATTGTTTCTTATGTCGCAAATGTAGGCAAAAAATGCTAAATTTGTCCGCTTATGGAATTGTGCCCTGACATTATTGAAATAAGGAAGCAGTTTCCGCAACTCGCCGAGACCGTGTATGGGCGTCCGCTTGTCTATCTTGACAACGCGGCCACGTCGCTGCGCCCTGTCAGCGTGGTTGAAAAGTGGACCGAGATGAGTTATCGGTTCAATGCCAATATTCACCGTGCCGTACACTTTACGGCCAATGTTGCTACGGAAGAGTTTGAAAAGAGCCGAAATGCTGTAGCTGAATTTATTGGTGCTTCATCTGCGCGTGAAGTAGTTTTCACATCCGGTACTACCCAATCTGTTAATCTACTTGCCTATTCTCTCGGCAATTCATCTTTTTTCAATAAAGGGGACGAAATCATCATAGCTGAGAGCGAGCATCATTCCGACCTTGTTCCATGGCAGCAGCTCGCTGAACGTAAATCTTTGAAAATTAAAGTTTTACCTATTAAAGATGACGGTACTCTCGAAATAGAAAAACTCTCCGATCTCCTTACAGAAAAGGTAAAACTTCTTTGTGCTGCGCATGTCTCAAATGTTCTCGGCATCATAAATCCAGTAAAGGAAATATGCGAGATATGCCATCGAAACGGGACCCTCGTCCTGGTTGACGGTGCCCAGGCCGTGGCCCATCTGCCTGTGAATGTCGATGAAATTGGATGCGATTTCTATGTTTTTTCCGGTCATAAGATGTTTGCCGCACCGGGAACCGGCGTCCTGTATGGGAAGAAAGAACTGCTTGAAAATCTCCCTCCTTTTCTTGCAGGAGGAGAAATGATAGATACCGTAAACTGGGATAAAACCACTTTTGCTGCTGTTCCTCAGAGGTTTGAGGCCGGCACTCAGAATATTTCCGGTGTCCCTACCTTTATCCCTGCTATAGAAACGGTTAAATTGTTGAATAACAGCAAAATATCAGGAGAAACAGAGGCGTTGAAAAGTTATGTTTTCCAGTCCCTTTCATCGGACCCTGATATCTTACTATACGGAATTCCTAAAGATTTAAGCAAAAAAATCCCGCTTTTCTCCATAAGTGTTAAAAGTGCTCACCATGAAGACCTTGCGCTTATCCTCGACAAAATGGGGATAGCCGTCCGTTCCGGTCAGATGTGTGCAGAGCCACTTATGAGACGTTTCGGCGTGAGTGGAATGCTGAGGGCCTCTTTTGCCCAATATAACACGATGGATGAAGCTGCTTACTTTGTTAAAAGCCTTAGAAAGGCGATAGATATGTTGAAATGACAAGTCTGGAAGAAAGAAAAGCCGCCGTAGTGGAAGAATTTTCAATGTTCGACGAGTGGCTTGACAAATATGAATACCTGATAGAAACGGGTAAAAATCTCGAAGTGTTCCCCGTGGAACTAAAGACTGATGACCGCCTTATCAAAGGCTGCCAGTCCCGTGTATGGCTTGATACAAGAGTTGAGGACGGAAGGCTCTGGTTCCGCGCTGATAGCGACGCAATCATTACGAAAGGCATTATCTCTCTTCTTGTCAGGGTTTATGACGGATGTACCCCAGCGGAAATAGTTTCGGACAGTTTCGATTTTATTGAAAAAATAGGCCTTCGGGAGAATCTCTCTCCCACCAGAGCCGGGGGTTTGAATTCAATGATAGAAAAAATTAAGGAGGAAGCTAAGCGAAATGTCTGAAAAGAACGGTGAAATACTGACTCCCGACGATGTAAGGGAACTTGCACCTCTCTATGATGCCGTGGTGCTTGCTCTCAAGCAGGTTTATGATCCTGAGATTCCGGTTAACATCTACGACCTGGGCCTGATATACGAATTGAACATAAACAAGGCTCACGAAGTCTCCATCCTTATGACTTTTACGGCGCCGAATTGCCCGATGGCAGACGAAGTGATTTCTGAGGCCCAGCATAGCGTGGAGATGACACCTGGCATTACAAAATGCACCATAGAACTGACTTTCGATCCGGTATGGGATCAGAGCATGCTTTCGGATGAAGCCAGGGTTGCTCTTGGAATGGATCCAGAACTATAACAGCAATGGCAGCGCTTTATTTATCTATCGGGAGCAATATCGGGGCGAAGAGGGCCAATATAATGTCTGCGGTTAGTTTTCTGAACGGAGCCCTGGGAAGCTACAGGGCTATCTCTG
Organism: uncultured Bacteroidia bacterium; assembly: GCA_902767465.1. GTDB lineage: Bacteria > Bacteroidota > Bacteroidia > Bacteroidales > UBA932 > Cryptobacteroides. Next base: position 2,133 of record CACXHM010000080.1, on the reverse strand, counting down.
ATATTATTACTACTGAGGCATTTGGATTCGACGGCCCTGAATTCCTGAACTGTGTGGTACGTTACGAATGCCGCAAGCGCCCGGAAACAATACTTTCCATATGCAAAGAGATTGAGAGGAGGATGGGGCGTTTCGACCAGCCGCAGTATGCCGCGGACGGTTCCCGTATCTATCATAACAGGATAATTGATATTGACATCCTGATTTATGGCAAGATCAGGATGGAAACTCCATCCCTTACCATCCCGCATCCTCAGGTAGAAGAAAGGCCTTTTATTAAACCTCTGCTTGAGCAGGTGAGCAAAATTGATTAAATTTGCAAGTTTAACAGAAGAATAATATGACACAGGAAGAACTTTTCAAGATTCTGGTTGCACACTGCAAAGAGTATGGTTTCATATTCCCTTCCAGCGAAATCTATGATGGTCTCGGGGCTGTTTACGATTACGGCCAGCTCGGGGTTGAACTCAAAAACAATATCAAGAACTACTGGTGGCAGGCGATGGTGCGTCTCAATGAAAATATTGTAGGAATAGATGCCGCTATTTTCATGCATCCAAGCACCTGGGTTGCCTCCGGACATGTGGCAGCGTTCAATGATCCCCTTATCGATAACAGGGATTCCAAAAAACGCTACCGTGCAGATGTCCTGATCGAAGATTATCTTGCCAAGATAGAAGAGAAGATCAATAAAGAAGTGGAAAAAGGCCGCAAACGTTTCGGAGATGCTTTCGACGAGGCGAAATTCCGTGAGACCAACCCTAACGTCCTCCGCGAAAAGGCACATTATGAAGAGGTTCACAATCGCTATGTGAAGGCTGAAAACGCAAACGACCTTGCCGAATATAAGCAGATAATCCTTGACTGCAATATTGTCTGCCCCATCTCAGGCACTAAGAACTGGACCGACGTGCGCCAGTTCAACCTTATGTTCAGTACTCAGTTCGGGTCCACCGGCGAAGGGACAAATACAGTGTATCTTCGTCCAGAAACTGCGCAAGGTATATTCGTAGATTATATCAACGTTCAGAAGACCGGACGCATGAAGATTCCTTTCGGAATCGCCCAGATCGGCAAGGCTTTCCGCAACGAGGTGGTGGCACGCCAGTTCATCTTCCGCATGCGTGAATTCGAGCAGATGGAGATGGAATTCTTCTGCAAACCCGGAACGGAGATGGAGTGGTTCAAGAAGTGGAAGGAAACCCGCATGAAATGGCACCGGGCTCTTGGAATGGGAGACGAAAATTATCGCTTCCATGACCACGAGAAGCTTGCCCATTATGCCAATGCGGCAACCGATATCGAGTTCAATTTCCCCTTCGGATTCAAGGAACTCGAGGGAATCCATTCCCGCACCGATTTCGATCTCGGCAACCATCAGCAGCTGAGTGGCAAGAAACTTACCTATTTCGATCCCGAAACAGGCGAAAGTTATGTACCCTACTGCGTGGAGACCTCCATTGGCGTGGACAGGATGTTCCTGACCGTGCTCAGTCATGCATACAAGAACGAGCAGCTGGAGAACGGAGAAAGCCGCGTGGTGCTTAGCATCCCCGCGCCTCTCGCACCGGTAAAGGCCGCCGTGCTGCCTCTAGTGAAGAAAGACGGTCTGCCGGAGATTGCACAGAAAGTTATGGATGAACTCAAATACGATTTCAACTGCCAGTATGAAGAGAAGGACAGCATTGGCAAGCGCTATCGCCGTCAGGATGCAATCGGAACGCCATTCTGCATAACCATCGACCATCAGACTGCAGAGGACGGATGTGTGACTGTACGTGACCGCGACACTATGGCTCAGGAACGTGTGAAGATTGAAGACCTCCGCGCCATGATTGACAAGAAAGTGTCGCTTACGAACCTTCTCAAGCAGCTGTAATGCCGAATTTCGCCGACATAGGAAAACAGGAAGCCCTCAGACAACTGTATGAGGGCTCCTCTTTCAAAATGCAGGACCAGGATGCCCACCGTCTTCTTCTGGAAGGCGTAGATTTCAATCTGGTATATTTTCCTCTGAAACATCTCGGATACAAGGCCGTGATAGAAGTGACGGGCGAACTTTATGCCCGGATGCGTCATCCGGAAACCCTGTCGGTCGTGCTCGGGGTCAGCGCAAAACTCGACTATCCACAG
>CACXHM010000079.1 GCA_902767465.1 uncultured Bacteroidia bacterium | reverse complement strand
CGGAGGTTTCAATCGCCGCAACGCGGTCAACTGGTTCGATCCGAACAGTCCCGAAATTGTTTTCGGTTCCCGTTACAATTCCGGTTCCGAAGCTATGGAGAAGATGTTCTACCCGGGGAGTTTCCAGGGAGACGGCACCATGGGCGCAACCCAGGACTTCGTGGATGCCTTCGGTATGGCGGACGGATATCCTCTTGGGGAATCGCCCACTTATTCCTATGACGACCAGGATCCTTATGTAAACAGGGATCCCCGCTTCTACAGCAATATCTTCTATAACGACCGCACCATCACCACCGGTTCTTCAAGCAGGTCCTATACTTTCGAAAACTGGACGGGCGGCAAGGACGAGGCTGAGGCTTCCGGCAAGAACTCCCGCACGAACTATCATATCAAAAAGTTCGTATATCCTGGCCTTAACTGGTCGGAAAGCACTGTAGGGCGCATGCCTCACAACAAGTTCCTCATCCGCTGGACTCATATGGTGCTTTGCTATGCGGAGGCGGCAAACCATGTTGCAGGCCCGCTCGGCACTGTTGAGGGGATGACCGCCAAGGAAGCGATCGGATGGCTTCGCAGCCGCGCCACCTACGACGGAGCCTCCGGAATAGAGACCGATCCTTATCTCGACAAGATTTCCCTGATGGGAGAAAAGGCTTTCGATGAGTTCCTCCGCAGGGAACGCCGCATCGAGACAGCTTTCGAAGGAACCTGGTTCTTCGACCTGCGCCGTTGGAGCACCACGCTCACCGATCTGAACAAGACCCTCTACCGGCCAACCATCACAAGGATTTCCGCGGGGGTATTCAGTTATGATTATTCCACCGAAATCGAGACCAGGTCTTTTACTTCGGCCTTCCTGCCCATTCCATACAAGGAAATGCTGAACGTTCCCGGTCTCGTGCAGAATGAAGGATGGGAAAACTGGACCAGATAAAAGCAGTAAGCAATATGAAATTGAAAACCATTATACTTGCAGCCGCTGCACTCTGTGTAGTTTCATGTTACGATGATTACGTGGGAGACTACTCCAAGGTTGCGTGCGGTTTTGCCAACCAGACGGATGTCCGCAGCATTGTAGTTGGAGAAGGCATGACTTTCTCAACAGGCATAGCCCTGGGCGGAACCATCTCCAACGATACAGACAGGCATATCAGCATCGGCGTGGACTACTCTCTGGTGAATTCCGATGTGTTCAACACCCTCAAGACCCATACATTCCCTTATATAGTCAACCTGATGAAGAACGTGTCCTCCATAAGTGCTCTTCCTGCAGACCTTTATGAACTCGAGACCGGCGGCAATTCAGGAGAGGTCATTATCCGCAAGGGAACCCATCTGGGTGTAATTAAGGTGAAGGTTGATTCAGCGGCTTTCCTTGCAGATGCGGGCAGACTCTACCCGAAGGAGGTCCTTCCTCTGGTGATTGTTGATGGCAACGGCACCGACATAATCGAGGGACGGGAAAGTACCGTGATTGGGGTTCGTTACGAGAATATGCTTTTCGGTACCTGGTATCACGGCGGATATAATGAGAATGAGACTTATCCTTCCAGCAAACCCCAGGCAGACAATCTGGTGTGGACGCTCACGACCGTGGAGCCCTTTGCCCTCACCGCCAATGCGGTGGGAGGAGAGTTCAACGGCAGTGCTGCCCAGATGAAGCTTACGCTCAATGCCGACGACACCATAACCATTTCATCTGTGTCGGGAGCAAAATATGCAGTTGCTCAGGATCCTGCTGAACCCAGCAGGTTCGTGCGTTCCAAACTTCTGCAGAACAGGAAGATAATTCTCAACTACACCTACGATCCCGGCACCGGCACGGTTCATGCGCACGATACCTTGTATTTCCGCAACCGCATCCGCGACGGAGTCAACGAATGGCAGGATGAAAACAGCGCTAACTATGACTAAGAGATTTTTATTCCTGGCCATGGCTGCCCTGCTTGCCCTGGCCTCCTGCTCCGGCAACAAGAATGAAGATGATATCCTCATTCCTTCTGTCTTCCCCGGACAGGAAGACGGCGGGGATTCCGGCAGCACCGAAGCTCTGCCTCCTTACAAGGTGGATGCAAAAAAGACCGTGAACACCGGGACCTGGACAAGTTACGATGCCTATGCGGTGCAATGCATCAACGGTTTCAAACCTGAAGATGATCCTGCAACCGACGAGTATGGCGGCTGGACCAGGATAAACCTCGGTGCAGGGAACGGGTATTTCCGCGTGGAGAAAGCATCTTCCGGCCGCTGGTGGCTGGTTGACCCTCTTGGAAATGTGTTCCTGAGCAAAGCCGTGGCCGTGTTTTCTCCCGGAGGCTCCGACCGCCAGAAAGAGAATATCAAAAGCAAATACGGAAACAACTATAACTGGGCCAAGGCTGAATCTACTTTTCTCAAGGAGCAGGGTTTCAATTCCCTCGGGGCCTGGTCTTCCGTCGAGACGATACGCCAGATTCCAGAGAAGATGCCATATACGGTGATTCTGAGTCCCATGGGGAGCTACAACGAATCTCTGAAATCAAAATATCCCGATGCCTTCAATTATAAGAGCTCTCCTATAGTGGGCGGCAACTGGGAAGGTTATCCGTATAATTTCCCGCGTGTCTTTGATCCAGAGTTTGACGCCAAGGTGGAATCCGTGCTCTCGGCAGCTTCCACTTATAAGACCGACAAGTATCTTATCGGATACTTCATCGACAACGAGATTCCCTGGAAGCCCTGGGCGCTGGAAATTTGCCTTACAAAATGGCCTTCCGATGACATCTGCCACCAAAAGGCCCAGGCATGGCTTGACCAGCGCAAGGGGAAGAGCGGATGCACCATTGCAGATGCCACTTCTGCCGACAAGGATGCTTTCATAGCCTATTGCTACGAGGTATATTTGGAAAAAGTGAGCGCGGCTCTGAAAAAGTATGATCCCAACCACCTGTTCCTCGGCAACCGTTTCAACCAGTGGAACTATGAACTCATCAATGCCGAGATGTTCAAGGTGGCAGGGAAATATGTTGATATCGTGTCCATCAACCATTACCAGAAGTGGGAGCCGGATCAGGCGGCAATGCGCAACTGGGCTTCCTGGTCAGGAAAGCCATTCATGGTCACCGAATTCTATACCAAGGGCCTGGATTCCGGGATGGGAAATACCACCGGAGCAGGCTGGGTTGTAAAAACCCAGAGCGACCGCGGTCTGTTTTACCAAAACTTCGTTAACGGCCTTCTGAAAAGCAAGGTTTGCGTGGGATGGCACTGGTTTACCTACATGGACAACGATCCCACCAACACATCTTCCGACTCGTCCAACATCGATTCCAACAAGGGAATCGTGAAATGGAACTGCGAACGTTACGATGACCTCATCAAATGGATGAGGGAAATCAATGCCTGCACTTTCAATCTTGCCAGATTCTATGATGAACAATAGCGATATGAAAAAGATATTCCTTATTTCAGCGGCGGCTCTATTTGTCGGTCTCCTGCTCGGATGTGCGAGCGATGAGGCTCAGCCGGTGCGCTATGCCGCTCCGGTTGTGGAGTTTACCATGCCGTCCGATGCGGTATCGGCCACCGTGGGTGAAAAGCTTACATTCAGCGCCAAAGTGGTGTCCGGAGACAAGGTAAGCACGTCGTGGTATATAGACGGTGTCCTTACTTCGAGTTCCCAGGAATTTGAATATGTTTTTGATGATCCCGGTATCTATGCCGTGCGTTTCGAGGCCCGTAACGGGGCAGGAACTGTCGATCACGACTATACCGTGACGGTTTCAGACCGCCTTGCAATCAGGCTCTCAGTAGGAGATTCCACCGTTGTAAACCGGCTCGAACTGCAGTATCTGCAGGTGGCAGCCATTGTGGAGCACGGTGCCGGTGTAAGTCATGAATGGAGCGTGGACGGTACGGTTCTTTGCGATGAAGCTTATTTTGGAACCTATCAGCTTGCAGCGCCCGGCTCCTATGTCGTGCACTATCGTGGTGCCAATGCGCTTGGTGCCTTTGAACATACTTTTACGGTGGTTGCAAATGAGCGCCCTCTGGAGGTTTCCTTCTCGCACAGCGACGAAATCATTGCAATTCTTGCAGGAAGGACTCTGACAGTTACCGCTACTGTTCTTTTCGGGGGCACCGGCCTTCAGCAGAAGTGGTATCTGGACGATGTAGAGATGGGTACCACCGGCGAATTCTCGCATTACTTTGTATCCGGAGGAGAGTACAGCCTGCGCTATGAGGCCTCCAATTCCAAGGGGGAAAGCGTTTCCAGGAGTTGGAAAGTTACGGCGACTTCAACCGGCAGACTGTTCGACGATTTTGAAGCGGAAACCATCGGGTCTTGGTTTACACTCGGAGAGAATCAGCCCGGCATCGAGCGGGTTGCCAATCCCGACAAGACGGGAATCAACGACAGCGACTGGTGTCTGCGCGACAAGGTTTACGGAACTGGAGGTACGTCCGGATATTTTACTTTAAAGGCACCTAAGATGCTGTCGGAAAAGGGATTCGACGTGTCTGAATACTCAGGAATCCGGTTTATGGTGCATCTTGGACAAAACAATTATTATCCGAGGATTGATTTCGGAGGGACCAAATATGCTTCCGTAACATCTCCGAAATTCAACAATGAGTGGGAGGTTCTGGAATACCGCCTGCCCGAAGGGAAGACGTTTGACAACACCAAGAACATAGTATTCCGTATGCTTTATACCGAGGCCGGAACCAATATTTCCGGGGGCGGCGAGAGCGATCCTACCAACAACCGTACGGTTTATATCGACAATATAGAATTCTTCAAGTAACATGAGATACAGAATAGTATTGGCAGCCGCTCTGCTGCTCGCCGTTTTATTCGCCTGCACATCGGAAAATACAGATACCCGGCCAACTAAGCCGCTTGCTCCGGAAGTAGAGTTTTCCATACAGGAGGAGTCGTTTGAAGTTATGGTTGACAGTACCGTGGCATTTGTCGCAAAAATCACCCAGGGTGCCGATGTAGCCTGTGCCTGGTACATAGACAATGCTAAAGTTGCTGGAACGCCTTCCCTGATCTGGAAATTCGATAAAACAGGAATCTTCATTGTTCGTTTCGAAGCATCCAACGAACTTGGCAAAGAGGAGAGGCAGTACATTGTCAGAGTAAAGGGTATTCCGCTCGAGGTTGAATTCTCGGTCCCTGCAGGTGACGCTGAAGCCATTGTGGGCACGCCGTTTGAAATCGTTGCCAATGTAATCGGAGGAGATGTGCAGACCGAACATTACTGGAACCTTGACGGTGTCGAGGAACAGTCGTCAGCAACTTTCTCAAGGACTTTTACCGATGCCGAAATAGGTCTTCATGCTGTTCTCTACATGGGAAAGAACACATACGATGAAGGGGCTTCTGCTTTTTGGAGCATAAACGTGAAAGATCTGCCCCTGGAAGTATCTTACTCTCCTTCGGACGAGGTTGTCGATGCCATGGAAGGGGATGAACTCTCCTTCAAGGCCACTCCTGTGCATGGAGCGACCGGCATAAGCTATAGCTGGAAGCTGAACGGTACGGAGGTTTGCACTGAGTCGGAGTACAAGCATGACTGCTCTGCGCAAGGCTCTTTCACCCTGACTCTCGATATTGCGAATGCCGCCGGGGAAAGCACTTCCAGGACTTGGACCCTCAATGTTGCCGAGAAGACAGAACGCCACCTGCTGTTTGACGACTTTGAAAGTTCTTCGCTTGGAGAATCAGCTTATTACAAAGGAAACAACGTTGGAGGCGTAAGCATCCTGCAGGTTGTAGAAAATCCTTATAAGACATCCGCAAACTCCAGTTCCAAGGTCCTGGTGGACAAGGGCTCCATGATGACCAATTCATCTTCCGGATATTTTACGTTCAAGGTAACCACTTATCCGGACGGAGTAACCCAAATTCCCGAAAGTGAAAGAGCGAAATACACGAAATTCCGGGTGAAGATTTACCTTGGTACTACGGGCTTCACTCCGCTCCTTCAGGCAGATATCACGCTCAATCCACGAAGCGCGCCGTCGCTTATCAACGGCGTTGAATTCGACCCTGTAAATCCTTCGCTCACCGCATGGAACGCTGCAATCAAAACCAACGACTGGAACGAGTTGGTGTATGATTTTTCGAACTCGAAATATGGAGATTCGATGAATCGCCTGAGCAATACCGGGCAACTCCAGTTCCGCGTTTTTGTCGATTTCAACAATAACGGAAAAGTCGGTGCCGACGTTTACTTCGACGACTTTGAATTTGTCGAGTAATATGAAACGTTTTATTGCATCACTGCTGGTTCTTGCTGCTGTTACTGCCCAGGCCCAGACTCCCCGCCAGGTGGAGTCCCGCAGCAATGCCCGTGCAAAGGAGTGGACATCCAACCCCTCTGTGAGCCTTGACCGGCTTCCCGGCTTCAAACTCCGCAAGACCGATCCGGCCACCGGTCAGTACGGTGGCTGGAAGGTTGCGAGGTATGAGTCAACAGGTTTTTTCCGTACCCAGAAAGTGGGAGACCGCTGGTGGCTGGTAGATCCGGAGGGTTATCCTTTCCTTTTCAAAGGTGTCGCTGTGTTTTCCGTCGGTCATTCCGACAGGCAGCGGCAGGCTCTGAAGGATCAGTTCGGCTCTATGGACGACTGGGCGGCCGCCGAGATGGAGCATCTCCGTGGTTTGGGGTTCAACGGCCTTGGCGCGTGGAGTGCGGTCGGGCCTGTCCGAAACGCCCCCAAGCCCATGCCTTACACTGTTATAGTGAATCCCATGGGGCGTTATCACGACGCTCATCTCAAGCGCTATGGCGGAAAGTACCTTCAACACGGCTGGCAGAACTATCGTTTCGACCTTGCCATGGTATTCGACCCCGAATTTGACAAATTCGTGGAAAGTGAAATGGCCAGGATAGATGAATATAAAGACGATCCCTGGCTTGTGGGATATTTTACGGACAACGAGATTCCATGGGTGCGGGATGCCCTCGACAGGCATCTCACGCTTCTTGCACACGATGAACCGGGCTATCTTGCCGCCCGTAAATGGTTTGACTCTCGGCGGGGCCCGCATGCCCGTCCGGAAGACATTACCCCGGAAGACCGCGAGGCCTTCAACGCGTTTTACCTTGAAACCTATCTTTCAAAAGTGACCGCCGCCCTTCGTCGGCACGATCCCAACCATCTGTATCTCGGGTGCCGTTTCAACCAGTGGAAAGAGGAACTCACCAGTCCTGCGATGTTCGAGGTTGCGGGACGTTATATGGATGTGATATCGGTAAACCATTACCGCCGCTGGGAGCCGGTGATGGAGGAAATTATGAATTTCGGCAAATGGTCCGGGAAACCTTTCATGGTGACGGAATTCTATACAAAGGGCGAAGATTCCGGCCTTCCCAACACCACGGGCGCCGGCTGGAACGTGCATACACAGCAGGAGCGCGGCTGGTTCTACCAGAACTTCTGTCTCCGCCTCCTCGAAAGCAAATGCTGCGTTGGCTGGCACTGGTTCAAATATATGGACAACGACCCGGAAGACACGAGGACAGACCCTTCCAACCGCGATTCCAACAAGGGAATGGTCAAGTGGAACTTTGAGCCCTACCAAGAACTGACAGATGCCATGAAACAGTTCAACGACCGCACATGGCGCGTCGTAGAGTTTCTGGACAGATAGTTATTTTCCAGCCCGGTATTCCGCCGGGCTTTTTCCATATAATTTACGGAAGCGGATGCTGAAATACTTTGGCGAACTGAAACCCAGTTCATCCGCTATTTCTCCTATCCTTGCACGGCCGCTTATCAGCATCTCCGAAGCATGCCGCAGGCGGATATCTTCTATGAACTCTCTTGGCGTGAGATTGGTTGCCTCTTTCAAGCGTTTGTTCAGGACTGTTTTGCTCATGTTCAGTTCGAGGCAGAGTTTTCCCACGCCAAGGTCGGGGGCATAAAGGTTCCTCTCCACGGCACCGATTGCAGCGTTAAGAAAGTTCATGTCTTTACGGTCAGTGTTATTCCTGCCCGCTGCCGTTCCGGAAACAAGGGCGTACTTTTCTCTGAGAATTCGTCTGTTTTGCAGCAGGGCATGGCATCTTGCAGCGAGCAATTCTGTCTTGAAAGGCTTGACAATGAATTCATCCACGCCAAGAAGTACGCTTTCAATGTGCCGTTGTTCAGAAGCATGGGTTGTGAGCAGAACAAAAGGAATGTGGTTGGTCTCGAAGTTTTGCCTCAGGCGGGTGCATAGTTCGGGTCCTGCAGGAGTGTCCGATTTGATGTCGCAGATGATTATGCTGGGCTGCTCTTTGAGTGCGAATTCGTATGCTTCCTGCACATCCGACAACACGGTCAAATCGTATTCTTCCGAAAACAGGCCTCGCAGCAGGGCACTCATTTCAGCATTGTCAGAGAGGACCAGCATAAGATTTTCGTGCAGTCTCGGCATATTGTCGTCCTGGATTTTCTGAACAGGCTCCGCAGTGTTTTCAAGGTCTACGAATCCCGAAATAATTGAACTCATCTCTTTGGCACCGGAATAGGAATGCTCAATGTATTTCAATCCGGGGACGCCATTTCCCGATTGTTTCAGAAAAAGTTCCAGATAGCCAAGTATTTGTTGCAACGGATTTCGCAACTTTCTGGAGATGTCGAGATAAAGCCTTGTCCTGCGCCTTCCTTCCTCCTCTTCGTTTTTTAATTTCTGTGACAGCAGCAGCCGTGTATAGAAGAAATAGAGTATAAGAACAATCAGTCCTGCTCCAAACAGCAGGTAGGTGATTATAGCAGTTTTCGACCTGTACCATTTTGCGCGAAGCTGCATATCAAGGTAAATCTCCTTTGCGTCTGCAAAGTTTGCAGTGCCGGAATATTGAAGCACAAGCCTGTAGTGTCCTGCGGGAATATTCATGTATATTATGGGTGATCCCGCTGCAAGCTCGGTCCAGCTGTTGTCGAATCCCTTAAGCATATAGCGCATGAAGACAGGACAGACTCCGGAATAGTTGTATGTAAAAACATCCAAGGAAAAGTTGTGTTCTCCTGGATTCAGACGAACCGATTCCATCCACGGCAGGGTGTTTTCGAAACTGCGCATGCTGTTGTCGACCATGAGCCTGCCGAATGTCGCAGACGGAATCTTTGATGTATTATCAACGATATCGGGATGGAATATCAGAGCGCCATCGTTTCCTCCCGCCAGGATGCTTCCGTCCTCCCTTTTAAAATAACACCCTCCTCTTAGAGAAGATAATCCAAGGCCACCATCGTAGCTATAGTTCCGGCATTTCATCTCTGAAGTCGAAAGAAGGCTGATGCCTGACCGGGAACTGATAATAAGCAGGTCGTCGTTAACTTTACGGATACGCTGCAGATACTCGTCGGCGATGCCTGTCCCGTCAAGGAATTCGCTTTTGCCTGCCCGAATCCGGCATAATCCACGTCCGGTTACGCAAATGTACAGGTCTCCGTTAGGCATTGCTTCCACTCCCGAACAGTTTCCGGATACATTCAGCGCTTCTGTTTTTTTGGTTCGAAAATCGTGTATGAATGTTCTGAAACCGCTCATTACCAGTGTGCTGCTGTCGGGTGCGCAGATGTCATATATAGTCCTTTCATGTACAAACAGTTTTCGACTTATCTGTTTCTCTCTTGCCGGATCAAAGACAAACACGCCGTGCGAAGTCCCAAGGTATAATAATCCTTTTCTTTCATGTATTATG
>CACXHM010000078.1 GCA_902767465.1 uncultured Bacteroidia bacterium | reverse complement strand
ATACCGTCGGCCCTGCTGCTTTCTGTCTTCGGGCCACCAATTATTACTGATCGCCAATCTATTCTGTCACAGCATTTTAAACTGTTTATCTCTGGTGAAAACGCACCAGAGATAAACATGGAAAATGATTGAGAACGAGGATGATATGAATCAGTGGCCCGGAACTGGAAATCTGCGGTAAAAAACGTATATTTGTAAGCTAAAACAAATCGACCACAGAACTATGGATATACACGTGAAATCCGAAACGGGGCGTCTGCGCGAAGTGATACTCGGACTTCCCGATTCTAACGGCCCGGTACCGAAACTTAAAGAGACTTTTGATGCAAAGTCATACGAATCTGTCCTCCGTGGCATTTACCCAAAGGAGAAAGACATCAAGGACGAGATGAACGCCTTCGAGGCCGTTCTCTTGAAATATGGAGTGAAGGTCCATCGTCCGGCTCTTGTAAAGAACTGCAATCAGGTATTCTCACGGGACGTAGGATTCGTGATCGACGACAAGATCATCGTCTCCAACGTCATCCCCGACCGTCAGGAAGAGATAGATGCTTACGATGACATCTACCGGCAGATCCATTACAAACAGATCTACAATCTTCCCGAGGCAGTACACGTCGAAGGAGGAGACGTGGTGCTATACAACGGGGTAATTTTTGTGGGGCAATATGCTTTCAGCGACTATTCCGAAGTGAAGACTGCCCGCACCAACAGGCTGGCGCTTGATTTTCTGAACATGCTCTTCCCGGACAAGACCATAATTCCTCTGAACCTGCGCAAAAGCGATACAGACCCCTATGACGGCATCCTGCATCTTGACTGCACCTTCATGCCGGTGGGAAAGGACAAGGCCATCATCTATAAGGATGGTTTCCTGAACCCACGCGACGCTGCACATCTCATTGATATGTTCGGCAAGGATAATGTATTCGAACTCACCAAAGAAGAAATGTACTGGATGAATTCCAACATTTTCTCCATTTCCGAAGATGTAGTGGTGAGCGAAGAGCATTTCACCCGCCTCAACGACCATCTCCGCAATGTGTGGGGAATGACCGTGGAGACCGTCCCCTACCGCGAGATTTCCAAAATGGGAGGACTTCTCCGCTGCTCAACCCTTCCTCTTTACAGGGACTGAGCCATGGGTAAACTTGCAATGATAGCGTTCGGAGGGAACGCCCTCCTGAGAGCCGGAGGTCCGACCTCATTCGAGGCTCAGTGCTCAAACGTCGAGAGCACCTGCGAACAACTTATTCCCCTGATCAAACGAGGATACGATATCGTAATAGGACACGGAAACGGCCCGCAGGTGGGAAATGCCCTTCTCAGGCATGAAGCCGGAAAGCAAGTGTTCGGTCTGGATGCCATGCCGATGGATTTCTGCGGAGCGGAGACCCAGGGTTCGATTGCCTATATGATTGAGACCGGCATGGAGAGAGTGCTGAAACGTGAGGGGCTTGAGCGAAAGATAGTTTCGCTGGTGACCCGGGTAGAAGTTGCGGCCGATGATCCTGCATTCCAGAACCCCACCAAACCGGTAGGACCTTACTATAAAGAATTGCCCGGCAAGGCAGATGACGCCAATGCCCTGCGGACGGGCAATGCCCGTACTGGAGACCCCTTGCGGATCACAGACGGGCCCTTTGCCCGGCGCGGAGAGCCTTGTGCGGGCGTCATCGGCCAGGACGGTGCCGTTTATCGCGAAGATCCCGCAGGCCGCGGTTGGAGAAAGGTGGTAGCATCTCCCAAACCACTCAGGATAAACAATATAGAGCTTGTAGAGAGATTGGCAAGACAGGGATATATTGTGATTACGGTGGGCGGCGGAGGCATCCCCGTGGTCCAAAGCGAATATGGCTTCCAAGGCGTGGAAGCGGTCATCGACAAGGACCTTGCAAGCGCTCTTGCAGCAATTGAGATGAAGGCCGACGAATTCTATATCCTCACCGACGTCCCGAAGGTCTATATCAACTTCCACAAGGAAAACCAGGCCGCACTGGACTGCATTTCGGTTGAAGAAGCCCGCAAGTATCTCGCCGAAGGCCAGTTCGCCGAAGGCTCCATGGCACCGAAAGTGCGCGCCGCCATCCATTTTGTGGAGAATGGCGGAAAACAATGTATCATCACCGAAGCGGGGCAGCTGGACAACCCCGCATGTGGAACCAGAATAACAGCATAACCATGAGCATCAACCTTAAAAACCGCAGTTTCCTCAAGCTGCTCGACTACACCCCCGAAGAAATCAGTTATCTCCTCGACCTCGCAGCAGAACTCAAGCAAGCCAAGAAAGATGGCCGGGAAGTAAAGCATCTTACAGGCAAAAACATAGCTCTTATCTTTGAAAAGACCTCCACCCGCACCCGCTGCGCTTTTGAGGTGGCGGCATACGACCAGGGAGCACACGTCACGTATCTCGGGCCCACCGGTTCGCAAATCGGGGTCAAAGAATCCATGAAAGACACCGCCCGGGTGCTCGGACGCATGTATGACGGAATAGAATACCGCGGATTTGCACAGAAGACCGTGGAAGAACTCTCAGAATATTCCGGCGTTCCTGTCTGGAACGGGCTCACAAATGAATTCCATCCCACCCAGATCCTTGCCGACTTCCTTACTATGAAAGAGCATGCCGGCAAGCCCCTTCGCGAAGTCAGTTACGCCTATCTCGGCGACGCCCGTTTCAACATGGGCAACTCCCTTCTGGTAGGAGGCGCAAAGATGGGCATGGACGTGCGCATTGTGGCACCCAAGGCCCTCCAACCCGCTGCTGAATTGGTAGAAGAATGCAAGCGCATCGCCACAAAGACCGGTGCCCGCATCACGGTTACCGACAACGTGGATGAAGGTGTACGCGGATGCGACTTCGTCTATACCGACGTGTGGGTATCGATGGGAGAGCCTGTGGAGGTCTGGAAAGAGCGCATCGCGTTGCTGAAACCTTACCAGGTGAACGCTTCGCTGATGGAACGCACCGGCAACCCTGACTGCAAATTCATGCACTGCCTGCCTTCATACCATAATCTCGAAACCCAGGTAGGACGCGATGTGCACGACAAGTTCGGTCTTGACGGCGTGGAAGTGACGGAGGATGTATTCGAAAGCTCCGCCAGCATCGTATTCGATGAGGCGGAGAATCGTATGCACACCATCAAAGCCGTGATGGTCGCGACCCTGGGCGACTAGAATCTGCAACCAACCCCAATCCGTACCCCCAACAGGCTCATCCCTGCACCCGTCTCCGCAAAGCAATATACTTTGCGGCCATAGCTTGCACCTATGGGGACAGATTGCAAAACTGGCATCATTTTAAAATCAAGTTCATTACTCTGGAACCCCATCGATAATCCGAGGCCGGCACCTGAGTACAGAGACCAGTTGCCCTGATTAAGATAAATGAAGCGCCACATATACATGATTGATAATATGACCCTTTCTCTAACAGTTTGTTTTTCGCCGTTGTCAACCTGATGTTGCAGGTAAGCAGCATCAACAATGATCGAACTTGCCAACCATGGCCTCCGCGCATAATCAAGTCCTACGAAAACACTGCCCGGAGAAATGGTGCGCGAAGAACCGGGACCATAAGGCTGCCCAGATGGCCAGAAGATCGCATTTGCAACCGGGCCATAACCCCAGCCAAATAATACAGACTCTCCTTCCACAGCATATGAATATGTAATGGAAAGCGCTAAAGAGACAACCGCTGCCAACAGCCTTTTAAATAACCCGGAAGTCATAGACCATTTCTCTAAAAAACTGATATACTGGATCATACACCCGAACTGCCATTATAATATTCATCGCTATTGAACCGTCGAAACTCAATGTCATCGACAATTTTATCTAACCACGTTAATAAACATGGATTTGACTCACTTAATGTAAAGAATCCATCGTCATTATCAGCAAGAACTATTGGACCACGTTTATCAGCAGATAACAATTGCCAACAAGGCTCAAAATTAATTATATAATAAACGATTTCACCATTATGTACAACTGGGCTTGTCTCTATCACCTGCCCCCTTTTACTTTCTTGTATGGTATTCAGATAATGGATGTATGACTCCAAATCGGAATCGGTGACAACAAAGGAGGAATAGTCCTTTTGAGGAGTTTTTGTTGATAAGATGGAATGGGGTGATTCTAATACAGCCTCCATGCTATAATCCTCTCCCGAACAAGAAAACAATAGGGAGCAAAGAAATAAAACAAATAAACACCTGTACAAAATAACAATGTAAAAAGTGATTGATGCGATTTTACAACTGTAAAGAAAATAATAATACTTAAAAATCAAAAAAATAAATCTCACTTTTGGTGAAAATTAAGCATTAATAATCAGTACGTTACTGTTATTTTTCTAACATTTAGTTTTTAAGCATCCAGTCCTGACATCGGTTAACTGTGCCCATATAGGATCAAGTCCAAAAGCCTGTGAGCAATAGCAAGTACCTCAATGCCAAGCCTTATTTCTCGTTTCCTTTGGCCACCCTAATCAGGCGCCCCTGTGCACTGATTCATATGTTCTTGTTTTTCAATTATTTACCATGTTTGTCTCTGGTGAAAATGCACCAGAGACAGGATGTTTAATCCTCTGTGTTACAGTCTGTTGCGTGACAGCACCGCCGCTGCTCGAGTGGCAGGAGCGTCGGCTACAACGCGCCCGGCTGCGGTGGGCTAGTTGCAAAGGCCCTCCTCCACGACCGGTTGTGCTTGAGAGCCTGGTATCTTTCTTTCATTTTTTATTAGAAAATTGGCGCGTTCGCTTTTGTCATCATTAGGGTTCTCTTTTATTGAACTTTAT
>CACXHM010000077.1 GCA_902767465.1 uncultured Bacteroidia bacterium | reverse complement strand
GACCAGGTTAAGTACATAAAGCTCAACGAGCGCAAGGAAAAGATGCAGAATGAGCTCAAGATAGCAAGCGATATCCAGATGTCGATGATCCCCAAGATATTCCCCCCTTTCCCCGAAAGGAAAGACCTCGACATGTCGGCTGCAATAGTCCCTGCGAAAGAAGTTGGAGGAGACCTGTACGATTTTTTCATAAGGGATGAAAACCTCTTTTTCTGCATAGGCGACGTGAGCGGCAAAGGAGTGCCAGCATCACTGGTGATGGCTGTCACCCGCAGCCTTTTCCGCACGGTAGCCACCCATGAAAGAAGTCCGCAGCGCATTGTCACCACAATGAACGAAAGCATGTCGGAACTGAACGAGAGCAATATGTTCGTCACCTTCTTCTGCGGCATCCTCGACCTTGCGAACGGACACCTGCGCTACTGCAACGCCGGGCACAACGCTCCGGTAATGCTCACCGACGCCAAGCGCAAACTCCCCGTCGAGCCCAACCTTCCACTGGGCGTGCTTCCTGGGATGTATTTCAAGGAGCAGGAAACCGACATGAACTACGATGATGCCATCTTCCTCTACACCGACGGCCTCACCGAGGCGGAAAACTCCGGCCACGAACTGTTTGGCGAAGACAGGATGAATGCAGTCCTATCCACAAGACGGGATTCCGAGAGTCACCTGAAGGCAATGCAGGAAGCGGTTGCGGCATTCGTGGGAGACGCCCTGCAGAGCGACGACCTCACCATGCTGTTCATCCACTATGTCTATCACCCCGCCCCCGACAGGACCGACAAACACCTTCAGATAAGCAACGAAGTGTCCCGGATTTCAGAATTGGAAGGTTTTGTAAACGAAATCGCCGAAGACAAGCACCTTGACTCCGCCCTTGCCATGAATCTCAACCTGGCCCTGGAAGAAGCCGTTACCAACGTGGTCATGTATGCCTATCCGGAAGGAACGGAGGGCACAGTGGACATTTCGGCTTCCGAATTCAGCGACCGCATAGAATTCCGCATAAGCGACAAGGGCAAGCCTTTCGATCCTACCGCAGCACCCGATGCCGATATCACTCTCGGAGTAGAGGAGCGCGGAATAGGAGGGCTCGGCATCTTCATGGTGCGGAAAATCATGGACGAAGTGAGCTATGAAAGGATTGGCGAAAAGAATATTCTAACGATGATCAAAAAAATCTGATATATGCAAACCAACATCACCACGCAGGGAAACGTAACGAACGTCGCATTTGCAGGACGTCTTGACACTCCGGCCTCACAGGAGGTTGGAAAAGCCGTTGAGCCGGTAATAAACAACGCGTCAGGGACCATAGTCCTCGACTGCCGTCAGCTCGAATACATCTCGAGTTCCGGCCTCAGGATATTCCTCACCATACGCAAGGCCGCTTCCGCACAGGGCGGAAAGGTAATTGTGAAGGGGATCAACGGAGATATCCGCAGCGTTTTCCTGATGACAGGATTCCTGAATCTCTTTGAGATAGAAGACTGAGTATCAGCGGATTTTTGAACTGTAGCGCGTAGGCACCTTACCGGTGGCTATGCGCTGCAGTTTTTTCACTACCAGTTTCTTCCTGATAGGAGCCACGAGATCGGTGAACAGGACTCCGTCGAGATGGCTGAATTCGTGCTGTACCATGCGCGCGGCGAAATTGTCGAATTCCTCGACCTTCTTTTCGAGATTTTCGTCATAGTACTCCACCTTTATCTTCTTTGGACGAAGCACGTCGCAATAAATTCCGGGCACGCTGAGACAACCTTCGTTGTAGGTGGTTTTTTCATCGCTTACCTCAAGCACGACGGGATTGATGAAAGTACGCTTGAATCCTTTCAGGTAATCGTACACATCCGTCATCACGTCGCCGTCCACCACCACCACACGGACGCTCTCGCCAATTTGGGGTGCCGCAAGCCCGCAACCTTCACTCTCCGCAAGGGTGTCCCATAGGTCTGCGACCAGTTTTTTCAGTTCATCCTTCTTGTCAAGATCGGCTGGTTCCGCCTTTTTCCGAAGCACAGCCGAACCATATAAATAAATGGGTCTTATCATTTCTCAGTATTTTTATCCAAAAAACTCTGGAGGATGATGGCCGCACTGATCCGGTCCACCGATTCTTTCTTGCGCCGCTCACTTTTTTTCATTCCGCCGTCGATCATTGCCCTGTGCGCAAGCACCGAAGTGAAACGTTCGTCCTCGAGACTCACCGGGATTTGCGGGAAAGCTTTTGCGAGCTGCCTGAGGAAAATGTCCACATCGGCAGCGGCCTCGGCAGGTCTGCCGTTCAGGTTCATGGGATAGCCGACAACAAATCGCGACACGGGCTGCGAAGCGCTCAATTTTTGAAGATAATCTATTATCTTTGCAGACGGTACGGTTTCGAGCGGAGAGGCAAAGATACCGAGAGGATCGCTCATTGCAACCCCAACCCTTGCACGTCCGTAATCGATTCCTATCATCCTGTCCATCAGGGTGCAAATTTAAGAATAATATGGGAAAAACCAGTTCTGGAAAATGGAATAAACTATACCGCCTGTCCCTCGTGGAAGACGGAACCCACCTGCGTCTTAGAAGCTGGCGCTTTACCCTCACAACCATGATCGTGGCGGCTGTAACCGCAGTAGTGGTCTTCTCCGCACTGGCTTGGTGCATCATAGCCCTCACTCCCCTGAAGACATCGATACCCGGTTACCCGGACGCACATTTCAAACGCGGAGCCATCGCCAACGCCCTCAAGATCGACTCGCTCGAAAATGAAATGACACGGTGGTCGCTATATGCAGAAAACCTCAGCAGGGTGCTCGCGGGAGAGGAAACAATCGCCCCGGACAGCATACTCAGGAACAATCCAAGAGAGTATATGAAGGGGATTGCCGAATCTGAGGTAGCCCGCAGGGATTCCCTGCTACGAGGCATGGTAAACAAAGCCGAGCAGTTTGCGGTCAGCGACCGCAAGAGGGACCTTCCCCTGGAAGGGCAGCACTTCTTCACACCGCTCAAAGGCACGGTTTCCCAAAGCTTCGACGTAGTGCTGCACCCAGCCGTGGACATCACCGCACCCAGCGGTTCGGTAGTGAGTTCGGTACTCGCGGGAACCATAATTCTTGCCGACTGGTCGGATATGGACGGATATACCCTGTGTATTCAGCATGAGGGAGGAATAGTATCATTTTATAAACACAACCAGAAGCTTCTTCGCAAGGTTGGGGAAGAAGTACGGGCCGGAACTCCCGTGGCCCTTGTCGGCAGCACCGGATCCCTTACCAACGGAGACCATCTTCATTTTGAACTCTGGTACAACGGCGTGGCAATAGATCCCGCAAAATACTGTAATTTCTAGTGAAAAGGCGACTCGCCATACTTGGATCCACAGGATCCATCGGCACCCAGACCCTGGATGTGGTACGCGCTCACAGGGACCTCTTTGAAGTAGAACTGATTTCGGCTCTGAACAATACCTCCCTGCTCGCCGAGCAGGCCAGGGAATTCGATGTCAACAATGTGGTGATATGCAATCCCGACAAGTATCAGGTTCTCTCCAGGGAACTTGAAAACAGCGATTGCAAGGTCTTCGAAGGCATCGACAGCCTCTGCTCCCTGGTTGCCGGAGCCAACGTGGACATAGTTGTCGGGGCGATGGTAGGATTCAGCGGACTGCGTCCCACGCTTTCCGCCCTTGAGGCGGGGAAGATAGTGGCTCTTGCAAACAAGGAGACCCTCGTAGCTGCCGGCAGCATAGTCACCAGAACGATGCGCGAGCATAATGCCGTCATTCTGCCTGTGGATTCCGAGCATTCAGCCATCTTTCAGTGCCTTCTAGCAGCGCAGGGAAATCCTGTCGAAAAAATACATCTTACCGCATCCGGAGGCCCCTTCCGCAACTGGCCCAAAGAACAGATTGCAAGCGCCACCGCTGCGCAAGCGTTGAAACATCCGAACTGGAAAATGGGGGCAAAAGTCACCATCGACTCTTCGACAATGATGAACAAGGGCTTCGAGGTGATAGAGGCCAAGTGGCTCTTCGACATGCCCGCCGACAGAATCAACGTGGTGGTACACCCCGAGTCCGTCATCCACTCAATGGTAGAGTTCGAAGACGGTGCCATTATCGCCCAGCTTGCAAGCCCCGACATGAGGGAGCCCATAGGATTCGCCCTGAGTTTCCCCGCAAGAATAACCGTAGGAAACAAAAAAATCGATTTTGCCACGCTCGGAAACCTCAGTTTTTCCGCCGCCGACACGGACCGTTTCCCCTGCCTTTCCCTTGCCTACGAATCCATCCGCAGGGGAGGAAACATCCCCTGTGCCCTGAATGCAGCCAACGAAGTTGCAGTCGCCGCATTTCTCGAAGGGCGCATAGGATTCTACGATATAGCACGGATTTGCCGGGAAGTGATTGATGGCGTGAATTTTGCTGAGGATCCTTCACTCGACGACATATTCGCCACCAATGACGAAGCTGCCGCCAGAGCCCGCGAGAGAATCTCTGACAATGGTATTTATTAGCAAATTTCTGCAAGTCCTGCTTGCGCTTTCCATATTGATCGTGGTGCACGAAACCGGGCATTTCACGTTTGCAAAGTTGTTCCGCATCCGTGTGGACAAGTTTTTCCTGTTTTTCGATGCAGGAGGAGTCTTCCTGTTCAGCAGCAAACGAAGCAGATGGTTCACGAAACTCTTTCCGGGAGCCCTGAAATGCGAGACCGAATACGGCATAGGCTGGCTCCCGCTTGGAGGTTACTGCAAAATAGCAGGCATGATCGACGAGAGCATGGACCTTGCGCAGATGCGGCAGGAACCAAAGCCATGGGAATTCCGCACCCACAATCCATGGCAGAGGCTTCTTGTGATGGCCGGAGGGGTACTTTACAATTTCATCTTCGCCATAATAGCTTTCTGCATAATCATGGCCATCTGGGGCGAAAGTTACATTCCCAACAAAGGGTCGAAGATCTATCCCAATGATCTTGCGCAGGAAATGGGATTCAAGCCCGGAGACGAGATTCTTGCATTCGATGATTTCGTGCCGGAGGACTTCGGATATCTTCAGGCCGATCTCGCCCGAAGGAAGGTCAGGCAGGCCCGGATTCTCCGTGGGAACGACACCCTCACGCTTTTCATCGACGGGGCAATGCTCCCGGAGGTTCTTAACTCGCCGGCCATGTTCGACCTTGCAATTCCGTTCGTTGTGGATTCAGTAATGGCCGGAGGCCCCAATGCAGAATCCCGGCTGCTCAGGGGCGATCGCATAACATCGATCGGAGGCACCCCGGTCGAGTATCTGCAGGATGCCAGAATAGTCATGTCAGGGCTTCGCGGACAAACCGTAGAAGCGACCGTGGTCCGCGCCGCCGATACCCTAGCCATGAGCGTGCATATCGACAGCACCGGACTGATAGGCGTCTTCATGCAGAATCCATCCATCAAAACCGTACGCTACTCCGGCCTGCAGGCAATTCCTGCAGGGCTGAAACTCACGGGCAGCACCATCAGCGGATATCTGCGTGACCTCAGGCTCCTTGCAACCCCTTCTTCGGGGGCATACAAGTCCGTGGGCAGTTTCATTGCCATCGGGCAGGTTTTTCCATCGGCATGGAACTGGTACCAGTTTGTTTTTCTGCTCGGCCTTTTCAGCATCATGCTGGGCGTAATGAACCTCCTGCCCATTCCCGGACTCGACGGAGGACACATAGTGTTCACCATATATGAAATATGTACCGGCAAGAAGCCCTCAGATCGTTTTATGATAGCCGCACAGATGGTGGGCATGGTGCTGCTGATTGCACTGATGATGCTGGCCTTCGGAAATGACATTGGAAGATTGATACACTGATGATATGAAAAAGTTATTTACCATCCTCATGGTGAGCCTCGTACTCGTTTCGTGCGGGAGAAGCCACCGCGCCCTGCTTCCCAACGTCAGCGGGAAGGCCGGCGAGATCGTGGTCGTAATTGAAAAGCCCGACTGGGAAGGCGCCCTCGGGAACGCCACCCGCGACCTTCTTGCCTGCGACTGCCCATGGTTCCTGATGAGGGAACCCCTCTACAGCCTGGTAAATGTCCCGCACGGCAGTTTCGCCGAGCTCTTCAAAGTGCACAGGAACATAGTATTCTTCGACATCGACCCTCAGGTGAACACGGTCGGAGTAAAATATCTCAAAGACGTATGGGCATCTCCCCAGGCAGTAGTAAATATAGCGGCGGCAGATGCAGCCGGAGCCGCAGAACTGCTTCGCGAGAACGGCCCCAAAATAGTTTCCTTCATCGAACAGGCTGAGCGCGAAAGAGTTATCCGCAACACCATGCGCTACGAAGAGAAACCGCTGGCAGATATGGTGGAAGAGATTTTCGGCGGATGCCTTCATTTCCCCACCGGATACAAGTTCATGAAGAAGACTTCCGACTTCATCTGGATAGCCGATGAAAAGCAATACACCAACCAGGGAGTTTTCGTGTACCGCTATCCTGCATTCGGAAACGCTGCAGACTTCTCCAAAAACAATATCATCGCCCACCGTAACGAGGTGCTCCGTGCCAATGTACCGGGGATGTTCGACAACACCTACATGACCACCGGAGCTGTTCCGGTCCCCACAGTCGAGTTTATCAAATATCAGGGACGCGAATTTGCTCAAACCCGCGGATACTGGGAAGTAGCCAACGATTTCATGGGCGGTCCCTTCGTTTCACACTCGTTCTACAGTCCAGACGGATTGTATGTGGTAGTGTGCGATGCCTTCGTCTATGCCCCTAAATATGACAAGCGCCAGTACCTGCGTCAAGTGGAATCTCTGCTATATTCTTGGGAATGGAAACAAGAAAAGGCACAAAATTAGTTGCGGAATAAAAAATTATTCTTACCTTTGCACTCCTTGAAAATGCTGGTGGGTTCGTATAACGGTTAGTACTCAGGATTTTCATTCCTGCAATAGGAGTTCGATTCTCCTACCCACTACTTAAAATTATAAAAAAGTATAACATGGCAAATAACGCATCAGCAGAAAAAGCCAATCGTCAGGGCGAGAGGCGTAAATTGCATAACAGGTATTATGCAAAAACAACAAGGAACGCGATACGTGCTATCCGTACAACTTCCGACAAGGCAGCCGCAGAGGCCGAGGCCCCCAAGGTCTATGCAATGATCGACAAACTTGCAAAGCAGGGCGTCATTCACAAGAACAAGGCTTCCAACCTCAAGAGCGGGATAGCGCAGTACATCAACAAGCTTTCCTAAAACCTATAAAGGCGCGGAGAGATTTCCGCGCCTTTCTTTTTGTTTAGTATCGCAGTTGGTAGCGCACCACGTTCGGGACGTGGGGGTCGGGCGTTCGAGTCGCCTCTTCTCGACACGGAGCTTCCTTCGGGAAGCTCTTTTCGTGTCGGGAAGAGGCGACATCGCGGAACAACGTGAATCTTTCCCGTGCTTGAAAAGGCG
>CACXHM010000076.1 GCA_902767465.1 uncultured Bacteroidia bacterium | reverse complement strand
TGAATCCCGTCTATTCCACCGACGGTCCAAGTAGGAGAATACATTTTTACAAAGGGTTCCGCCCAATAGTCCTGTATCATGTATCCCCGAAGGTCTTCCAGTACAAATCGCGAATAATGATGCTTGCTGTGATCGCCCTCGAAGACATTGGACAAAAAGACCTTTGGCAGTTCGACATGGACGGGCTCCAGGACACATTTTCAAGGGTACCATACGAAGAAATACGCGATGATCTGAAAATCACCCCGAAATGGATAAGGAACTTAATTCTTGAACTATATGGAAAACAAAGAGCAGCTAATTAACTTTTGGGATTTCACAGATGCAGAGAAGATAAGCGTCTACAATGAAATCAAAGACAAAAAGAACGTCAGCCCGAAGGCAGCCGAGAAAGACTGGTGGGTATGCCATGTCATTGAATCGCTGTTCAAACTGCGGTGCGCCGAGGCCCTTACATTCAAAGGCGGCACATCGCTCAGCAAGGCCTGGGGCATCACCGAACGCTTTTCGGAAGATGTCGACGTTTCCTTCGACAAATCTTTTTTCGGTCTTACGGGGGAAACGAGATCAGCACGTGACAGGATAAGGAAACTTACCAGGAAGTATATAGCGAATGAGATTCCGGGGGAACTGCAGGCAACACTCGGGGTTTTGGGAGGCGTTGAATGTTATGTGGAATATGTGGAAAGAACCGATTCGGATGCCGACCCGACCGTGCTCAAAGTCCACTATCACAGCATACTCCCGAAAGATCCTTATATCAAGGAATTCGTAAAACTTGAATTCAGCTGCCGAAGTCCGCGCGAACCCCGTGAGCTTCGAAAGATTACGCCTTTTGCAGCAGAGTTGTCACCCATGATAGATTTCGATGAAACCATTATCCCCACGGTTGTGCCGACCAGAACCTTTCTGGAGAAGGTATTCCTGCTTCACGAGGAATTCCAGAAGAACTATCCAAGGCACAAACGCATGTCCAGGCATCTCTATGACCTTCACATGCTCGACAAGAACGGATGGAGCGGCAAAGCGATGGCAGACAGGGAACTCTACGATTCCCTGGTCGAGCACCGCAGCATATTTAATGCAATTCGCGGAATCGATTATTCAAAACATACACCTGACAGAATAAGCATACTGCCTCCGGCAGATCTTCTGCCTTTATGGGAAGAAGATTACAAAGCCATGCAGGACCAGTTCATCTACGGAGAATCCCCCGCTTTCCCGGAACTGCTTGATTCAATCCGCTCAATTCAGGAACGTTTTCACGCTACTGCAGGGGCCGGAGAGTAACAGGGCCGAGAAGACCTGACGGCGAAAGGACGTTCGGGTTCCTGGGACGGATATTCGTTTTTGTACGAAGTGCCCTGTCGGGCTGGAGCATGTCGCCGCACACACGGTTGTACCAGGAGTTCACGACGGTGATTTCCAATTCGTTTTCGCAGTCCGTGTTCAGTCCTTCGAGCCGGATTTCGAAAGGCCATGTCCACAGGGTACCGAGGTCGCGCCCGTTCACCTTTACACCCGCAATGCCTACATCCAGCACGTCCCCGAGCCTCATCACCGCAGCAGATGTCCGGCTTTCGAACGAAGTCTTGTAAACTGCAGCGCCGCTATAGTAGCGAATGCCTGGATCTTCATCCTGCGTCCAGTCGCAAAGGGTCCCGAAGCAGACTTCGCCGGGGCCCCCGAGAGCAGGGTCAAACCAAACTTTCCAGGGTCCGGAAAGTTGAATCGGATCTGAGCCACAGACAGTTGCAGGGACGGTAGCGGCACCGCTATCTTTTACGAACACCACAAGTTTGCTTTCACACGGTCCGAATTCAAGAGAGACCGTACTAGAGCTTGCGTCTCGGCTGAAATCAAGTACGGAAACCGTTCCGTCCACCGCATTCCATAGTTCTGCACATCCTTTGTCAACGCGGAAACGCACATCTGCCGAAAGACTTTCTTCGCTCTGGTTGGACAGGAAATAAGCATCTGCATCACGGTAACGGTAGTGTATCCAGAATAGCCCGGGAGCATCACAATCGGGTGCCAATCCATTCGAGGCAAGGAAATCCGAAGGGTCCATTCCAGAGATTATCCTTCCGCGACCATGCCTGCGGATGCCGGGAGTTCCATCACCCCAAAGCTTGTCGGAAAGGGCAGTAAAATCGTCCGATGGCCTGAGGGTCAGAACTTTTTCGGGCTTGGCACCGAGCACGCATGCACCGTTGTGAACCAGTTTATCCAGATGCCGCAGCAGCTCAGGGGAAAGGATCCGGCTGTCCTGCAGCACGAGCAGCTCATAGCTGCGTCCGGACGGAAGCACAACCCGTCCTCCCCGCACCTTTGCCCGAAGGAGCGTATGCTCGTCACACACGTCATAATCGTATCCGGGAGCAGGCTCAGGTGAAAGCGGATATATATTGGGGACATGGTCACCGTAGTAATACAGAATATCGTTCACAGGCTCACCAATCTGGGCAAGTGCCTGAATACGGGAAAGATAGCTCACGAATCCGTCTGAGCGGTCCCACCATGTGATATTGGGGTTGAAATGGGTTCCGGCAAAATACTCCTGCCCGGGGCGGCCCATCGACGACGGGGAACAGGTGAAAGTATGGAAATACACTCTGTTCAGTCCTTCACACACCTCACGGTCGAAGGCAGGTTTCTGGTTGCGCCAGATAAGATCGTTCCACTGCGGGCCTATGGTAGTGAATGCCTCTGCGCCGACTATCTTTTTTCCATATATATGGGCGGCAGAAGAGGCCTGCTTCACGAAGAAGCGTCTTGCCGGCGTCGGTCTATGAGGAGACTGCGCCCAGAACTCGCTCATTACTATGTCGTTATAGCCATAATTGCGGATACCGTCGAACGGTCCGCCGTGCGGCCCCGCAGCCTCCGGCTGGATACCCATGCCCAGAGCATGCGCTTTTTCTGCGAACCGTGCATAATGGCGGGTTGCAATGGCCTCGCCTATGGTTTTGCGAAAATCAGCAAGGAAAGACAGGGTCTGCTGCTCCCCTTCAACTACGAATCCGGCCACAGTAAGCAGCCAAGGGGTTATGTCATAGCCGCTGAACTCCCGGAACAGTACGTCAAAACCATCCGTCCAGTTCATGCCGCCGGCTTCCCAGCTGTCGGTTGCAAGATACTTCAGGGTCTTCCCTACATGCGGACCGCTAGCCTTCAGTATAGGCTCCACAAGTTCTTTCCAGAAATGATCGAAGGCATCCCGGCTCAGGAAATCCACCACGAGTCCCCTGGTGGGATCGGTGGAGGAAGTGGCCATTTTGGCCTGGGTGCATGTATAACCAATGCGGACAACTGTCCACTCCCCTTCCGGGCAGGTCCAGTCCAGATGCCCTTCAGCATCCATCATATCGGTCAGCACCCTTATATCCTGCTGGCGCACAAGGTCGGTTTCGCCTTCATCCTCCCCGATATCGTTGCACAGCAGCGTCCTGCCGTCGGGAGTACTGAAGCCAAGTTCTTCGTCGCAGCATTGCTTTCCAAGACGCCTGATCCGTGGACTCCTGGCACCGGTGCGGGGAAATGCCAGCACGGCTATGTCACGGTAGAATCCGGCATGCGACCCGGGCTGCGGCAGGGTTGCCGTCTGCCCTCCATCGATGCAGATGGAAGTATAAACCAGGTGCTTTGCCGCAAATTCCGGGGTGACGTACTCCCCTCCCAGGTTCCACCCGTTTTGAAGGTTCAAGCCCATTACAAGGCCATGCTCCGCCGCCTCGTCGAGGGCGTAACGGAAGAGCCGGCACCACTCCGGAGAGCCGAAACGAGGACCGTACGGCACGTCGTCGTGCCCAGCCTGCCCTGCGACACCTTCGTCTATTACAACTGCCCCGTAGAAACCTTTTGAGGCCATCTCGCGAAGATCTCTTGAGATCGCCTCCTTATCGACATTGTTGTTGAGCCACCACCACCAGCAGTCGGTACCGTACTGCTGAGAAGGTTTGCTGAAGTTTTGCCTCAACTCCGAAACCGGTCGGAGATCCCCGGTACCGCGGCACCCGCAGGCAAGCAGGACGGCCAGCGCAACGGAGTGAAGGATCTTTCTACACATTGAATACGACTTCCAGGCCATCGTATGCCGCTTTGAGCGGAGAAGGAAGAGTAGCATCCAACTCCGCCTGAGTGGGATGCAGGGTGCGCGCCATGTGCGTGAGGTACACGGACTGCCCTTCCCCCAGCAGCAGCCTCTTGCGGGCAAGCAGCATTTTGACAGTACGATGGACAGTATTCACGCTGGAATGCGTAAAGAGACGGAAGTCTTCATCGCCCTTGTCGCCCATTCCCATGGTAGCCTCCATGATGAGACCGTGGATGGGGTTGCCGGGGCGCCTGTGGGGGTCGATTCCTGCAATGCGGGCGGCCACGCCCATTATTCCTCCGGTATCCGTAGCATAGATGACCCTCACCGGTCCCTTTTCAATCAGATAGATGAGTGCCTGCTCGGTATCGTCGATTGCGTGATTGGCAGGCAGCGCTGTAATACAGATATCCCCGCAGACTGTGGTCTCCCCTATCGAAAGGGGGACTATTTCAGGAACGGGCAGTCCGGTTTTTGCGGATGCATCGGAGAAATTCTTCCATGCACGGTTGATCCAGGTCTTTCCCAGA
The DNA here is from genome assembly GCA_902767465.1 of uncultured Bacteroidia bacterium. Classification (GTDB taxonomy): domain Bacteria; phylum Bacteroidota; class Bacteroidia; order Bacteroidales; family UBA932; genus Cryptobacteroides. Next base: position 406 of record CACXHM010000076.1, on the reverse strand, counting down.
TGTGCCTTAGGAACGCCAAGTTTGAGAAGTGCCTCGGGATTGTAATGGTCGCCATGGGAGTGGGTATAGAAGATACACTCCGGCTTGCAACCTTCCGGAAGCATATCTGCGTCGGTGGGAGTAAAGTCGATGAGGATGCGGTCATCGAGCAGCACGCTGGAAAGACGCCTGTGTTCTCCTCGCTCGTCCGGTCCTTTCCAGTCGGCAGCTCCGGTGCCGAGGAAACGAACCTTAAGCCCGGTTTCCTTCTTCACTTCGGTCTTTTTATCTTTTTTCACCGGGCTTGCTCCAAGTCCGGTCTCGGCCACGGCCGCCGCTGCGGTCGCAGCGCCTACCGTACGCAAAAAATTTCTTCTGTCCATAAGTTAATTGTCATATTTTCCGTCAAGCCCGTCCCGAACAGCCT